>NZ_JAWVWO010000010.1:0-222316 GCF_033657265.1 Flavobacterium sp. MMLR14_040
TTCCCTTCACCCATAATTTCATTGTCATTTCCTTTCCCGTTAAACCCATAACGATACTCTTTGGCATCTTTATGACGATTCGGCACCAGCATTCCAAAAGGATAGTAATCTAAACATCTTTAAAGCCAGTAAATATAGGAACTCATTCCATAATAAATATCCTAAAAAATGCACCAAAAGGCAATTTTCAGCATTTCAAAGATAGAAAATTAATGGTATTTTGGGTTTAATTTAATGAGGGAAATGAGGAAATTCAAAATGTGATTTAGTAACATTTCTTTATCATTAAAAAACCTACAGAATTTATTTGTAAAAGAATTTTAAAAGTTTATCTTGCCCCAGTTTTATTAAAAAAAATACCACATTGAAAACAAAAGTATTATCCGGTTTTTTACTGCTTTTTTTTAGTCTTTTTTTGGTTTCTTTTTCAGATCCGTATGCCATCAAACGCATTTCTGATGCCAACTTCAGATATGAATTTTATACTACCGATAAAAAGGTAAAGGTAAAAGACCATAAAATGTACTTTTGGTTTAAAGGCGGCGCAATTCATAGTGCCGAATCCGGTATTGCCGGAACTTTGCTTGATGATAAATTTGTAAAAATGTATCACAGCAATCAATTGGCCGAACAAGGTCAGTTTAAAGAAGGCCTAAAAGTAGGAACCTGGAAAACCTGGCATCAAAACGGAACTATTGAATCTGTTCAAAATTGGAAAAAAGGTTTAAAATGCGGTGATTATTTACGCTACGACCAAAATGGCGCTCTTGCCGAAACCGGAAAATACAGCAAAGACTTAAAAACGGGTAAATGGGTAAATTTCGAAAAGAAAGATACACTTGTTTACAAAAAAGGAACGCTTGTAATCAAGAAACAAAAACTGTCTAAATCTCAGGAATACAAACTGAAAGAAGAACAGGCTAAAATTGAAAAATCTCAAAAAGAAGCACAACAACTTGAAATCACTCAGGATGCTAATACGTTAACTTCATACAAAGAAGCAACCAAAGAAAAAGAAAAAGCTGAAAAAGAAAGAATAGCAAAAGAAAAAGCAGCCGAAAAAGAAAAAACAGCAAAAGAGAAAGCAGCCGAACAAGAAAAGAAAAAAGCAGCCGATAAAGCTCCCAAAAAAGATTCTAAAACAAAATCTTTCTTTAAAAACATATTTACAAAAAAGCAATAAACTATGGTTAAAGCTCATAGTTTATTATATGCCATTTACATCTGCTTAATCGTATCCATTATTTGCGGCGCATTGTTGTATTTTGCTAATTTGTACAATCAGCTTAACTTATATTACAATTTACAGGAAGAGTTATACATTCAAAACCAGTCGGTTGTCAATTTTGCTTTGGGAAATAAAATTCTTCCGCAGGAAATCGAAAAAGATGAAAACTCAGGAATTGAAGGAAGATACAAAACCAAATCTTATGGTTTACTGACACTTTTACTGGCAGAATCATCCGTAGGAAATGATACTGTAACCTCAGCTCATTTTGTTGGAAATTATGTTACTAACAAAACCGCTATTTATTTAACCAATATCTCCAAATCGCTTAGTTATTCGGGAACGGTTACTTTAACAGGAAACAGCGAATTGCCTTCAGATTTTATTGATGCTGCCTACATTAACAACAGCGCAAACAAGTTTACCAATAACGGAAAAATCACAGTTTCGGATATTAGATTACCTGAAATAAATCCTGATTTTGAAAAAATATTTGAGGAAACAGAAGGTTTAAAAACAGCATTGAAAGACGTAGAAAAACCAAAAGATTCCCTTTACTACAATTCCTTTTTTAACGAAACCAAAGAAATTTACATAAACTCCTCACTTTCGAATATCATTTTTAAAGGCAATTTTATTCTTAAATCACAAGATTCTATCCGGATTAAAAAAAGTACCGTTCTGGAAGATGTAATTTTGATTGCCCCAAAAATAACTTTCGAAGCCGGATTTAAAGGAACCGTTCAGGCATTTGCTACAAAAGGCATTGAACTTGAGGAAAAAGTGACTTTAAATTATCCTTCCGTACTATGTGTTTACAATAAAAATGAAGAAGAAAGCAAAATCATAATAAAAAAAGAAAGTATAATAAGTGGCGCTGTAGTGCTTTTTGGTAATTCGCCAGACGACTTTGATAAAAGCAGCATAGAGATTGCCGAAGAAGGTTTAATCTTTGGAGACATTTATTGTACCGGAAAATTGGCTTTAAGAAGCAATGTTTATGGTTCTGTTTACACCAATCGTTTTTTTGTAAAAACAATGGCTTCAACTTACGACAATACCATTAGCGATGTCGAAATAAATGCCAGCAAACGACCCGCTTATTTTATTTCAATTCCTTTGTTTAACAATCAAAAATCAGCCTATGGTATTCTTAAAAAAGTATTATAGTGTAAAAGCAAACTCCATTCTGGAGTCGGTAATCGCGTTAACCATTATCTCGATTTGCCTGTATTTTGCTATTTTGATTTTTGCTTCTGTTTTTACACCCAGAACATCGGCCAAGTTTTACAGCACTCAAAATAAAGTAAATGAACTGTTCTTTTTGTCGCAATTAAAAAATGATTCGCTGCAATACGAAAGTGCAAACGAAGATCTTTTGATAGAAGAAGAAATTGTAAATGATCATTTAAAAAAGATTTCGGTACAATATAAAGATAGCACGCAGTTTAAATTCGAAAAAAGTTTTTATGTCGAAAATAACCCTTAATCAGAAAAATTCAGTTTCGGCATTTTCTATTATAGAAACAATCGTCGGCATGGCGATTACAGCAATTATTATGAGCATTTTATTTGTCATCTTTAATATCGTCACAGAGCGAATGCTTGATTTTAAAAATCAAAATCAACTCGTTAACGATTTAAACCGACTAACTTACAGCATAAACAAAGACATTTTCGAAAAGGAAAAAATGACAAGAATTGATAATGAATTATTTTTTAAAGGATATGCAGGAGAAAAAGTAACCTATAATTTTCAGGAAGATTTTACAATAAGAACTCATGAAACATTTATAGACACTTTTAAAATCAAATTAAAGCAAATCGTTATCGATACCGTCAGGAATAAATCGGAGCAATTACTATTTCAAAAACTAAAATTAAATGTAGAAATTAATGAAAACGAATCCTCTTTAAATTTCTACAAAAGAGTTTATGCTAATGAATTATTACAAAAAATACCAAAATAATGAGCCTCGATTTAAGCACATATAAAGCACCAAAAGCTGAGAAAACTGATTTTAAATTACCATCAGCAGGTACTTCATTTCAATTTTCGAAAAAACTATCTGATAAGAAAAAAGAAATTTTTTACAGAGAATTGGGCATGCTGTTAAAATCCGGTGTTGATTTTAAAAAAGCTTTGGAAATTCTTAGCAATCAGTCAACAAATAAGTTTGAAAAAGAAATCATAATTCAAATTAAGGATAAAGTTATTTCGGGAAGAAGCATTTACGAATCAATGCGCGAAACCAATCAATTTTCGGCTTACGAGTATTACAGCATTCAGATTGGTGAAGAAACCAGAAAACTGGAAGAAGTTTTAGGCGAACTGCAAAAATACTTCAACCGAAAAATTCAAATGAAAAGACAGATTATTTCTGTTTTAACCTACCCGACAATCGTAATGCTTGTTACCATTTTGGTATTGTATTTCATGTTGAATAAAGTAGTTCCGATGTTTAGTGGTGTATTTAAACAATTTGGAAGCGAATTACCAAAAAGCACGCAGATTATTATAAAAATATCCAATCATTCCGGGACCATTTTTGCCGTTGTTTTTGCTTTCATAATTGGTCTTGTAATTATGCATACTTTACTTAAGGAAAAAGATTTTTACCGGGCTTTTACGACAAAAATGCTTTTGAAAATTCCTTATTTTGGAAACCTCATTAGAAAAATTTACATCTCTCGTTTTTGTCAGGCAATGAATTTATTGATTACATCAAAAACGACTTTAATAAACTCATTATCCCTTACGGCAAAAATGATTGGTTTCTATCCAATCGAAGTAGCGATTCAGGAAATAAAAGACGATATAACGCGTGGGGCTTCTTTAAACGAAAGTTTAAAAAAACACAACGTCTTCGAAAACAAAATGGTTTCCATGGTTGAAGTTGCAGAGCAAGTGAATCAGCTTGAAACTATGTTTGAACGACTTACAGAGCAATATAATGAAGAAATTAGTCATCAGACAAAAATGATTGGAGTCATTCTGGAACCCATGATAATCATCGTTATCGGAGTAATTGTAGGAGTAATTATGGTGTCTATGTACGCCCCAATGTTTGATTTAAGTAAAATTATAAATAAATAGTAATAGTTTCGTTACAATTTGTATTTTTGCCGCCAAAGATATTAACATATTTTAATAAATAAATGCATACAAATGTCAAATAAGATAAAAAAATTATTAAAAAATAGTAAAAAAGCTACAATTAAAGCATATTCGTTAACAGAAATTTTAATTGTATTATGCATTATTGGAATATTGTTGTTAATGGTTTTACCTAATCAAACTTCTGTAATTGGACAAGCAAAAGCTATTGAAGCCCAAGCTATGCTTAATCAGGTTTATGGTTTAGAAAAAAGTCATTTTTACAGACATTCTAAATATTCAGGCAGTCTGGAAGAATTAGGATTCGAACAGGAACAAACTGTAGACGAAGGCGGACAGGCCGTATATAAAATTGAAATCCTTGAAGCATCAAATGATTCATTTCTTGCCAGAGCTACCGCAACCTCAGATCTTGATGGAGATGGTAATTTTAATACTTGGGAAATTGACAGTAAAAAAATGCTAACCGAAGTAACAAAAGAATAATTTGGAAATAACTTTACTTTCTTTATCATTTACTTTATTGTTTGTGTTTTTTCAGGATTGGAAATACAGGCGCATTCATGTATTGCTGCCAGTCGCTATCTTTCTTTTATCATTGTATGTAACACATTTACAACCTTCCGTTTTTAAAAACACTCTCTTAAACGGGGCCTTTTTTCTTATTACACTGGTTGTACTCGTAATTTATATGAGCATTAAAAACAGACAATTCCTAAATCCATTTCAACATTATTTTGGGCTGGGTGATTTACTTTTTTATATAGCAGTCACTCCGCTGTTTTTATTGCCGAATTTTATTTTGTTTTTTATACTTTCTATGGTTTTTGCTCTTGCTTTACAAATTATATTCAAGAAAATTATTCATGAAAATACAGTCCCTTTAGCCGGATTTTCGGCATTATTTTTATTTATTATTCTGATAAAAGATTATCTGTCTTTTTATCAAAAATTTACTTTGATATAAATTATGCAGGAAATCACCATTCTTTCAGAAAACCAGCATATTGTGTCAAGCGATCTCGCAAACCAATATCGAATATTACCGAAATCAGTTTCAGAAAACACTTTAGAATTATATGTTGATGATTCTTATAATAATGCTGATGCAAAAGAAGAACTGGAACTTTTTTTAGGCAAAAACATTATATTTAGTCCAATTGATTCTTATGAAATAGAAAAAGCACTTTCTATTTATTACCGTAAAGAACGATTGACAAATTCTAATAAATCATTAAATTTTGACAGAGGTGATTTTCTTGAAAATTTACTGGAAGAAGCAAAATCATTAAAATGTAGTGATATTCATTTTGAAGTTTATGAAAATTCTGCCCGAATCAGGTTTAGGATTGACGGACAACTTATTGAACGTTATAAAGTTGAACGCGAAAATTATCTTGAATTAGTAAACAAAATCAAGATTAAAGCAAAACTTAATATTACCGAAAAACGTTTACCACAAGACGGAAGGATAACTAATGATTCGTTTGATATAAGGGTTTCTATTTTACCAACCTTATTTGGTGAAAAAATAGTAATGCGTTTATTAGGACAGGATGCATCTAATATCGATCTGAGCACACTTGGGCTTCAAAAAGAAGAATTAGAACATTATCTTGAAGCTGTAAAGAAACCAAACGGAATTATTTTAATAAGCGGTCCTACAGGTTCGGGAAAGACAACTACACTTTACGCAACCTTAAGATTACTTAATGATAGCCGTAGAAATATAGTTACTGTTGAAGATCCTATAGAATATACTCTAAAGGGAATTAATCAGGTACAATTAAAAGAAGATATTGGACTAACTTTTTCATCTGCCTTAAAATCATTTTTAAGACAAGATCCCGATGTTATAATGTTAGGGGAAATTAGAGATTCTGAAACTGCGTTAATGGCCATCAGAGCTTCATTAACAGGTCACCTGGTATTATCTACCATTCACACCAACTCAGCAATAGGAACAATTTCGAGATTGATTGATATGGGCGTGCCTTCGTATCTAATTGCAGAAACCCTAAACCTTTCTGTAGCGCAGCGATTAATTCGAAAACTATGTCCGAATTGCAAAAAAGAAACGCCTTTTATCGGGAAGGATTTTCCTATGAATTATAAATTGCCATACGAAATAACATCGTATTACAAACCTGTTGGCTGCAACCAGTGTTTTCATACAGGATATAAGGGAAGAACCGCAATTTATGAAGTCCTTACAATAGACTCCATAATTGCAGAAGCCATAAAAAACAATACCGTTACTAAATTATTCAGTAACGATGAAAATTATAAATCACTATCAGAAAAAGCTTTTGATATTTTGGCCGAAGGAGAAACGGCCTTAGAAGAAATATATTCTATTTTAATTAACTTATAAATAAATGTTTAAAAAATTAGGTTACGTAATTATTGTACTATTTTTTACCAATAGTATTGTTGCACAACAAGATATAAACGAATTAAGCAAACAGTTTGATGCCCTTTCGGCACAAAAAAAAGGACTTAACGAAACTATTAAAATAGATGTTTCAGGCTTAACACTTCATGATTTTATTTCTTCAATTGCCGAGGAACATCAGTTGAATATTGATGTCGATACCGAATTGAATCAGCCTGTATCAAACAACTTTTTTGATGTTACAGTCAAGGATGTATTTATTCATCTTGTACAAAAATATGATCTTGAAGTTACTTTCATGAACAATATTATTCTATTCAAGAAAAGAAAGGCGGTAAAAGTCGTCGAGAAAAAGCTCCCAAAGGTTATTGACGTGAGCTATAATTCGCAAAATGATTTTTTATCCCTAAGATTAGAAAATGATACTTTATCAGCAGTTGCAAAAGCAATTATTGACAAATCGGGTAAAAACTTAATTTTGGCGACTGAAGTTAAAAATATCCGTGTATCAGCTTATATTTTAAATCGTCCGTTTGATCAGGTAATAGAAATGATGTCAAAATCAAATGACCTGATTGCAACAAAAGATGAAAATGGTTTTTACTATATCGAAAAAAATAAAGATGGAACCGTTTCATTAAACAGTAGTTCTCAAAAATCAAAACAGCCAAAAGCCAGTAGTGGAGTACCGGGATTTTATGAAGTTATTTTAAATAAAAATGGTCTTTTAAATGTAAAAGCATATATCGCCGATGCCTCTGATTTATTGACAGAAGCAGCCGAAAAATTACACGTTAATTATTTTTTATACAATAAACCTGAAAACGAAAAAACAACCCTTTCTGCAGAAAATATTACTTTTGATGAATTATTATTTCACATTTTTAAAGGAAAAAAATATACATTTAAAAGACAAGGTAATCTCTATTTAATTGGAGATGAAGGAGCAGAAGGATTGCGTGCTACAGAAATCCTTCAATTAGAAAACAGATCAATTGAACTTGTTTTGGCCTCACTGCCTAAAGTCTTTACAGAGAAACTGGAAATTAAGGAATTTGTAGAACTAAACGGATTAGTAGCCTCCGGATCTAAATCGATATTGGAAGAATTAAAACTATATATCAAGCAAATTGATAAAGTAGTACCAATGGTTCAGATTGAAGTAATCATTGTACAATACAATAAATCGCACGATGTACAAACGGGAATGAAAGCCGGTCTTGATAAAATCAACAAACAGGTTACTGGCGGAACATTGTTTCCAACAACAGATGTTACTGTAAACTCAACCTCTGTAAACAGTTTAATCGATGCCTTTAATGGTTTTGGAATTTTCAAACTGGGAAAAGTTACTGAAGCTTTTTATCTTAATTTAAAATTATTAGAAAATAATTCTATCGTTAAAGTAGAATCAACGCCAAAAATCGCAACTATCAGCGGTCACGAAGCAAAATTATCTATTGGAGAAACAAGCTACTATTTTGAACAAAGCAACCGTTTGATTAATAGTAATATTGGAAACGACATCTTAAATTCAGGAACATGGAAATCTACAGATGCTAACTTAAGCCTTTCTATAAAACCGTTTGTTTCTATTGATGAAAATGTAACACTTACCATAGTAGTTGAAAAAAGTTCTTTCCTGGCAAGAGCCGGCGAAAATGCTCCTCCGGGAAAAGCAACCCAAAAATTTGAATCCCTTGTTCGTGTTAAGAATGGTGAAATGATATTATTAGGCGGTTTAGATGAATTAAAAAAAGAAGACAGCGGTTCAGGAACTCCTCTATTATCAAGAATACCTATTATAAAATGGTTTTTTAGCAGTAGAAAAAAAGGAAAAACCAACTCAAAATTGCACATTTTTATTAAACCAACAGTGGTATATTAATGATTACATTTTTATCTAAAATAATAAAACTAAACAATTTACACGTAATTGGAATCATTAAGAAAGATAATGAGGAGAGTTATCATGTTCTGACGGTTAAGAAAAAAGGAAGTAAAATTGATATTGTAAATGCGGTTTCGTTTGATTCTTTCGAAAAAATTGCCCAAAATATTGACCTTAAAATTCCTGTCCTTTTAGCTATTGATGGAAAAGGAATTTTGAATAAAGAAATAAATTTCAATAACGAGAGTGATGTAACCTGGTATAAAAACATAGATTTTGAATCGATTTATTATACCAGCCTGATGGGTTCAAACAGTAATTTTATTAGTTTCTGCAGAAAAAACATCGTACAGGAAATTACTGAAAAATTTCTAAAAAAAGGTTTTCAGGTTGCCGATATTTATGTAGGTTCTTTTTTATCAGGCTTATTGCACAATGCAATAAAAAAAGACTTTATTACGTCAAACGATATCATTTTACAACTTGAAAATGGAAGACTAGCTGGCTTCACTAAACAAACTGACCCTGTAAAAACAGAAGATTATAGTATTGGTAAAGATACCATTTCCAGCAATTTCTTACCTCTTTATGGAATTATTGTTCATTTTTTTATTCAGCCAAAAGAAGTTTCAAAAACAAAAAATGAAACCTTAAATACAGAAGAGATTGTATATAAAAAAGCCTTTAATGTTTTAGGAATTACAATGCTCGTTGGTTTTTTAATTAGTTTATTGACAAGCTATTTCCTTATACAATATTATGGGGCAAAAAATGCTGAATTAAATCTCCAGAGTGTATATTCTAATCAATCATACCAATTAATACTAGACCTTGAAAAACAAAAAGAAAACAAACAACAACTTTTACAAGAGTCCGGATTTCTGTCGGCAAAATTTCTTTCTTTTTACAGTTATGAGATAATTAAGGGAATTCCGCAAGATATTTCTTTAACTAATTTGAATATCATTCCGGTAACCAAAGAAATTAAAGCCACTAAAAAAATAAGTTTTGATGCGAAAACAATCATTATAAAAGGAGAAACTTTCAACGAATCTTCATTTAATAATTGGATGGAAAAAATAAAAAAAATGGACTGGCTTAAAAATTTTGAAATTATAAGTTTCAAAAAAGACAAGAAAAATAAGTCGCAGTTTGAAATAAAAATCACGATAAAAGATGTTTGAAAACTATTCCTATAAAAAGAAATTCATGGTTTTGCTCCTGGTTTTTGTTATGCTTTTAATAACAGCATATAAAAGATCTTTTCACAACTTATTTCAGGTAATACATGAATATAAAACATTAGCTGAGAAAACAAACGACATCAATAAAAAAGCAAATAATACAGAGAAACTAACAAAAGAAATTAATTATCTGGACCGTGTTATTGGCAAAGAAGGTATTACAAAAGAAATGGTACAGCAAGGAATAATAAGTTTTGCCTCTACCAAAGATCCTAAAATTTCTATTAACGATTTGCAATCTTCTCATGTTTTTTCTGATGAAAATTACCGAATAATTAGTAATCAGCTTGATGTAACCGGAAACTGCAATCAATTATTAGCCTTAGGATATGGTTTTGAAAAAAAGTTTGATTATTCGAGAATTGTCAGCATGAATTTCTATACCACCAAAAAAAACAATACCTCTGAAGTTTTACATTTAAAAATGATTTTTCAAAATTATGAAAACAATAAATAAAATTATATTCGCACTTTTAGCCCTATCGATTATATCTTGTGATGATGTTTTTGAAGAAGATATTTCAAATGATATCATAGAAACAACATCCCCAAAAGATGATGCAACAATTGAAAGTAATGTAGTCACCTTTAAATGGAACGAACTTGATGGAGCAAAAAAATATCGCTTACAAGTATTAGACTTAGAAGAAACAGTAGTGTTTGACTCATTAGTTAGCCAAACAAGTTTCATTTGTCCATTAGAGCCGGGATCTTACTTATGGAAAGTAAGAGGCGAAAATTTTGCTTATGAATCTGAATATTCAGAAACTTCAACTTTCTCTATAATAACTACTGAAAATCTAGCCAATCAGCAAGTTATATTATCCAGTCCAGACAATAACATTTACAAAAATACAACAAGTGTTACGCTTAAATGGCAAAAACTGGCTGCAGCAACGAGTTATAATGTAGAAGTAGTAAATACTACAACCGGTGAATCTGTTTATACCGCAGAAAGTATATCCGAAACAAGTGTCGCGCTAAGCAGCACAGATTTAGAGCAGGACGCTGTTTATCAATGGAAAATAAGAGGAATAAACAGTACGAGCCAAACCACACAAGTATCTACAAGAAATTTTATGATAGATACCGTTGTTCCAAATGTACCGCAAAATAGTCTCCCGGCAACTAATGCTACCATTACAAATAACGTATCAACTGCTTTCACTTGGATTTCTCCAACCGACACTGGAACAGTGCAATCGCCATTGTTGTATACTATAGAATTTTCGACCACCAATACTTTTACCACCCTGCTTTTTACTACAAACAATTCAAGTACATCCTATCAATATACATTTACGGCTATTGGAGATTATTACTGGAGAATTAAAACTAGTGATTCTGCAGGTAATATCAGTGCTTATAGTAGTCCGTTTAAGGTGACAGTAATCTAAGAAAAAATGGTTAAAAAGAAAATCAATATTGTTTTAATAATTGTAGTTTTAGGACTATGGGGATCTGTATTTTATAAAACGATCAGTCAATATTTCTTTACTAAAGAAATAGCTGCCAATACCGCATATTCAGAAAAAATACAATTCAATCAAATCAACAAGGATACTTTTGCATTAGAAAAAGTATCGAGAGATCCTTTTCTAAACAAACAAACGCAGGAAGCAGTCTCCTATCCTAAAAGACAATATACAAATAATGCTTCTGCTACGCCAAAAAGAGCAAAACCCGCAATTCAGCCTCGCCAACTAACAGTGTGGCCGGCAATTTCGTATCATGGTTATATAAAAGATTCACGAGGAGAATTGGTCATCATTAAAATCAACCAAAAAATGTTTCGTTTAAGAAAAGATGCGCTTGCAGATGGAATTATCGTAAAAAAAATATCCAGCGATTCTTTAGAATTAGATTTCAATAAAGAAAGAAAAGTAATTAAGCGTTTTAAAATTTAAGTACTTTTCTTTTTATTTCAGGAGCAGAATTTTTGTTTTCAAACAACAATTTTCCCGCTATACCTTTCAATCTTTTGAGCCGAACCACGACACAAAGTATTTCCTGTTCTATCAGGATAGATTATCTTTTTATTTTTGAAGTCACTATTAATCTCCTTATCAAACCATATTTTTAGCTTAATAAATATGTATATTTAGGAAAAATATTAATTTATGAAATTAAGGATTCAAAACTTTAGAAGTCTAAAAGACACTGGAGACATTGAAATTAAACCTATTACCGTTTTGATTGGAAAAAACAGTTCAGGTAAAAGTTCTTTTTTAAGAACCTTTCCAATGTTAAAACAAAGTACACAAGAAAAAACAGTATCGCCTATACTTTTATTTGGAGATTATGTCGATTTTGGATCATATAATGACATCAAGCCTCATTTTTCCAAAGATAATGAAATGCTTTATGAATTGGGTTTTACTATTAACACAAATTCGTTAAGCACTTTAAGACAACAATTTAGATATTCAAGATCGAAACGACTAGAAAAAGAATTTGAATTTAGATATAGCTTAAGATTTTACGAAAACAAAAAGCAACTTATTCAAATTGTTAATATTAAATTTGAAGTACTAGAAAACAAAATCAATATAATATTTGATCAAGAAAATAAGAAGATAACAGAAATAAGCCTTAACAATAAAAAAATATTCGGAGTAGAAGATAATTTAGTATTTCTTGATGATGGAGAATTTAGTGTTGATATCTATCAAGAGAAAAAAATTTCAGAGAAAAAAAATTTCGAACAGTTTAGTCATTTGGTAAGACGAGAACTTGTTAAAATCATATCAAAATATGTACATGGCGGTACTGAAAATGAAGCTAAAATTGATATAATTAGAAAAATTGGGTTTTCTGATGATGATGAAATAATGTTGAAAGAAATTAAGTCAATTACAAGTCCATCTTCTTGGAAAAAGCGTTCCCAAACATGGAGTTCTGACTCAAAGGAATTTAAGGAACTTAAGAACTATTTTTTTTTATATGACTTTTTCACTTATTACTCTGACATAACTAACACCTATCTTAAAAGTTTATTTCTGAATATTAACTATATAGCTCCACTTAGAGCTACAGCAGAAAGATATTATCGAATTCAACATTTAGCGGTTGATGAAGTGGATCAAAACGGGAAGAACCTCCCGGTTTTTTTAGGAAGCTTAAGTGATTCACAATTGGTAAACTTCCAATCTTGGACTTATGAAAATTTTGGATTTAAAACTAAAATCTCTAAAATTGAAGGACATTATTCTATCAAAATTGAACATGAAGATAAATATGAAATTAATCTATCAGATATGGGATTTGGATATTCACAAATTCTTCCAATTCTAACTCAAATATGGCATTCTTCCACAAAAAAAAGAGCTAAAAGAAACAGTTTTCTATATAGTGATGATATAGAAAAAATAATAGTAATTGAACAGCCTGAACTTCATTTACATCCTGACTTTCAAGCAAAATTCGCCGACGCCATATCTAAAATCATTACATCATCTAAAAAAAACAATATTTCTTTAAAACTTATTATTGAAACACACAGCGATGTTATTATTAATAGATTCGGAGATAACATTTTGAACAATGAAATTTCTAATGAAGACATTAATATTGTAATTTTTGACAAAAAAAATGAAATCAGCCCAACAGAAATAAAAAATTCATATTTTGATATTGAAGGGAATTTAAGGAATTGGCCATTAGGATTTTTTCAACCTCCAATAATTTAACGTATTATGGTTTTATTTATTGATGATTCCTTGGTAAATAGTATAGGAAATGAATTGAATTTTAAAGTTTTTTTTCAAAAATTAATGGTATCATATACAGAAGGAAAACATGTCATTATAATTTCTCCAATTAATATTAAAAAAATTTTAGATTCAAAAGTTTTAGATTCACATTCAGAAATTGTATTAAAACATTATTTTTCACATAACAAAGCTTCGTTGGAAATACTTGATTTATTCGATAAAATAACAAGAATAATACCTAGTACAGAACAAGAAACAGTTTATTCAGTCATTACAAATAAAAAAGAGTTTAACAATATAAATATTGAGAAATTTATTGATACGGTAAATTTTCAAAAAACTATTCTACTTGGAGAAAATGGAAACGACATTCTAGTGTACGCATTAATGGCTGAATACTACAAGATAAGTAGTAACAAAAACGCCTTCGTTTTGAGCTATAAATCTCAGACAGGCGGGGGGAGTACAACAGTAAATGAATATAAAACAATTTTTTCTGCAGGTGAGGAATTTTGTTTTTGTCTTCTAGATAGTGATAAAAGAACTCCACATAAATCAATTGGTGATACTGCAAAAAAAGTAAAAAATTATCACCTTTCAAATTACAATTCCAATTTCAAATGTAATTACCATATTGTTGATGTATTAGAAATTGAAAATTTATTACCCAGAATTTTTTATTTAGAGCATTATGAAAAAAAAGATATAAATAAGACAGGAATACTTAAAAGAATTGAATCATTTGAAAAAATTGATCCTAGTTCTTTTTTTCACGTTGATTTAAAAAAAGGCTTAAAAAAAATAGAAGATTATAGTGATGATAGTTTCAAAAATTATTGGTTTAATTTATTACTAGGAATAAATCCTATGACCGAAGATTTTGGAAATGGCGATTATGGATGTTTTAAAGGGTATGGTGATAAAATAGTAGTTGATTTTCTTAATTTTGAAAAGGAAGAAATTTTTAAGTTTGTTAATAATGATAATGTTTCACAAAATTGGTCTGAAATTGGCAAAAAATTAAGCTCATACATTTATGGAACACCGAAAATTAGAGTAATCTAAACCAAGATAGACCTACTTCAACAAATACCCCAAACGAATACTCCCGTAAAAAGATCCGTTCATATCATGACTTTCTAATTCTTTTCCATGATAAATAAAAGAGTAAGACATATTGAAGTTATTATGGCGGTATTTTAAACCAAATTCAGCATTAAAACGCCACGGAATCAACTCGAAAGTTACCGGACTTGTATTGCTAAACATGCTTCCTTCGATTGTAGCATCATAAAATTGGTAATTGATACTCGGAATGGCGTAAAAGTAAAATTCACGAACATTGTATTGCACTTGGGAACTTACAGAAGCATCGTGCAAATTAGAATCGTAAATTGGAAGTAATTTTTTGAAACCTAGTCGGGTTAAAAAACCTGCGGAAACTCCGGTGAAAATTGTCCCAACATTTGCTTCTGTCTGAAAGTGAAGATCAGCAAATTCGTTGGGTTCGTTTTTAAGTAACTTCTTCGAATATAAAGCATGCGCCTGAACGCCCAATGCATTGTGAACCTGATTTTCCCAGCCAAAAACTTCTTTGTATCCAATAGTATGATGAAAAGCTTCCTGCATTTGTCTTCCAAAGGCATTAGGCCCCATATAACCCAACTGGAAATCGGTTTTTAAAACTGATTCAGATTGATAAAAAAAGCTTCTCCCCGCTTCGGCAAAAAGATAACCTGCAAACGGACGGTTGTTACGGTTACGAGCTTCAATATTAATATACCTCGGATTATAAATATATTGACCAACACGAAACTCAGTTATTTTCTTGTTGATTTTTTCATTTTCATTCTTTGATAAAAATCGGTAAAAAAGTTCCAGACCATTCGTATAATACATGTCATTTTTAGACGATGTATATAAATCATTATCTGTTATAAAACCTATTTCCTTAGTTTTTCCTTGTCCAAAAGTCAACGTGGTTGTTACTATCAGGAATGCAAAAACAATCTTTTTACTTCCCATCATAATTTATTTTTCCTACTGCTCGCATTTCACGAACAATTCTTTCTTTACGTCGGTTTATATAACTGGAAGATCCTGTTGCCTTGAATTTTCTTGGATTTGGTAATATAGCAGCAATTCCGGCAGCCTGCATTGGCGTTAAACTCGAAGCATCACGACGATACCAATGTTCTGTTGCCGCATAAGCTCCGTAAACACCATCGCCCATTTCGATACTGTTCAGATACACTTCCATAATGCGTTCTTTGCCCCAGATAATTTCTATTAAAACAGTAAAATAAGCTTCTAAACCTTTACGGAAATAACTTTTTCCCTGCCATAAAAACACATTTTTGGCCGTTTGTTGCGAGATCGTACTTCCGCCACGAATTCGGCGTCCGCGTTCGTTGCTTTTATATGCTTTTTGAAGTGCCTTGAAATCGAAACCATTATGAGATAAAAAAGTTCCGTCTTCACTGGCAATTACGGCTTTTTGCAAATTCATCGAAATCTTATCGATAGGTTCCCAATCGTGATCGAAATAAACCTCTTTGCCACCCAGTTTATTTTCTATCGCCCTTATTAACATTAATGGCGTAAAAGGCACGGGTATATATTTAAAAAATATTACAGACCCTATCGAGAGCCCGAAAAACCATAACATTAGTTTAATAAAAAACCATTTTACTTTTTCGCCAAAAGAGCGATTTCCTTTTTTCTTAGCTGCAGGTTTTGGTTTAGTTGCGCTTGTTGTTTTTTTTAGTGGTGTTTTTTTAACTCCCATTATATTAAATCTGCTAATTCTGTTCCTATTAAACTTCCTATTGCAACGCCCATTCCGCCCAAACGCACTCCACAAAACACGTTTTCAGACAGTTGCGAAACAACAGGTTTTTTACTGTTTCCGATTCCCATAATGCCGCTCCAACGATGTGCAATTTGGAAATCCTGATTTGGTAAAATTACATTTTTAAGTAAATCTTCCAACTTATTTTGTACAATTTTGGTCTGACCAAATTCAGTTGTATTTTCTGCTTCAAAATCGAGGTTTCTTCCCCCTCCAAGTAAAATTCTATCACCAATATTTCTGAAATAATAATAACCGCGATCCAAATGAAAAGTTCCTTTAATATCCAGATTTTTAATAGGTTCTGTAATTAAAACCTGCGCTCTGGCGGGCTGAACTTCACCTTTTGTCAAAGCATTGGCAAACCCATTTGTAGCAAAAAGTATTTTTTGAGATTTAAAACTAAAATCCCCAAGAGCAATTTCAACCTGATTTCCCAAATCGGCATAACCTGTTACGATTTGTTGATTCAAAATTAAAATATCTGCAGCAACGGCTTGTTTCAGCAATTCCTGCATCATATTTCCGGTATCGATTTGTGCTTCAAACGGATTAAAAATCAAATATTCGTGAATGTTTTCAAATCCAAATCGATCGACTTCTTTGGCAAAAACATCACTCTTGAAAATGTGTTTTAAAATTTCGTTGATAAATGGCAAACGCATTATCGTTTCGTTAAAACCTCTTTCATCATCTTTTAGAAACAATTCATATCCGCCGTGAGGTTTAAAATCTATTGCAGTGTCACCAAGCCTTTTTCGAAGCAATTGCAAACCCTGCCAGCGTTTTTCGATTAATTGCACAACGTCTTCTTCTGAATGTGTGTTTAAATCTTCTAAAATTTCAGAAAGACTTCCAAAACAGGCAAAACCGGCATTTTTTGTACTCGCACCTTGTGGTAATGCTCCTTTTTCTAAAACCAGAATTTTAGCTGCCGGAAATCTTTCGCGTAAGCGTAATGCTGCATGCAATCCTACAATTCCGCTTCCAACAATTGTATAATCAACGTTGGTGAACCAATTTTTCAGTTCCCAGTAACTTAAATCCATTTGGCAATTTTTTATAAAAATAATGATTTTTTTTTCACCATATAAGTTATATAAGATCATTTAAAATTATTTTTTTACCATTAAGAGATTAAGTTATATTAAGTAGCAAAGCTTAATTTTTCTTAATCTCTTAATGGTTAATTTAAAATATTTTTATTTTTCATAAATCATTTTAATTTGCGAAATCTGTGGCTAATTTTATCATTTATCTGAGATTCAAATGAACTTATAATACTTATATGGTTGGAATCTTTTAACATTTACTTGCTGAAATATAGTTGTACTTTTAGCTCCACAAAAATTAGAATTTTATTATGAAAAAAGTATTATTTACAACCTTAATAATGATGAGTTTAAATGCTATCGGACAGAATGTAATGTCACCGGAATTGTTATGGAAGTTAGGAAGAGTCTCTGCGCTTGGACTTTCGAAAGATGAAAAAAATGTTGTTTTTAAGGTTTCAACTCCTTCTGTTGAAGAAAACAAATCGCATTCTAAATTTTACACGATTCCTGTAAATGGCGGAAATGCAACTGAAATTAAGGATACTAAAGAGATTTTGAAAGACAAAAATATTTCGCCTGACGGAAAATTTTTAGTGTATAATGAAGAAGTTAAAATTGATAAAGTCTTAGGAAAAGATTATTATCCAAACCTGACAAAATCAGACGTTCAAATTTATAATGGTTTAGATTATCGTCATTGGGATACTTGGAATGAAGGAAAATTTAACCATGTTTTTTATAAAGAAAATAAAGAAGGCGCAACAGGAATTGATATTTTAAAAGGTGAAACGTTTGATTCTCCGCAAAAACCATTTGGCGGCGACGAAGATTATATCTGGTCTCCTGATGGAAAAAGCATTTTGTATGTGTGCAAGAAAAAAGCAGGAACCGAATATGCAATTTCTACCAATACCAATATTTATGAGTACAATTTAGAAACTCAAAAAACGACCAACCGAACCGAAGATAATTTGGGTTACGATACGGCTCCGCAATTTTCTCCAACAGGAAACCTAACATGGTTACAAATGAAACGTGACGGTTACGAAGCTGATAAAAACGATATTATTGTTGAGTTTAAAGGAATCAAAACCAACTTAACGGCATATTGGGACGGAACTGTAGATAATTTTATCTGGAGCAAAGATGGAAAAAACGTATATTTTGTTGCTCCGGTTGATGGTACAAAACAACTTTTTGTTGTTAATTTTCCGGGTTTAACTAGAATTGCAATTCAGGTTCGTCAAATTACAAATGGTGATTTTGACGTAAATGACTTGGTTGGTTTTGCCGGTGATGATATCATCGTAACAAGAAATGACATGAATCATGCTCCGGAAATTTTCTCTTATAATTTGAAGAAAAGCAGCTGGAAACAACTTTCAAACGTCAATACCGAAACATATAAAACATTGGCGTTAGGCAAAACTGAAAGACGTTATGTTACCACAACTGATGGCAAAAAAATGTTGGTTTGGGTAATTCTACCTCCAAATTTCGATGCTTCAAAAAAATATCCAACTTTATTATTCTGTCAAGGCGGACCACAAAGTGCGTTGACACAATCGTATTCTTTCCGTTGGAATTTCTCTTTAATGGCAGCAAAAGGTTATATTGTTGTAGCACCAAACCGTCGCGGAATGCCAGGTCACGGTGTTGAATGGAACGAAAAAATTAGTAAAGACTGGGGCGGACAAGTGATGGACGATTACCTTTCTGCAATTGATGACGTTGCCAAAGAAAATTATGTAGATAAAAGTCGTTTAGGTTGTGTTGGTGCAAGTTATGGAGGATATTCGGTATTTTATTTAGCCGGAATTCATAACAACCGTTTTAAAACTTTTATTGCTCACGATGGCGTTTTCAATACAGTAAGTATGTTGGGAACTACAGAAGAAGTTTTCTTTAACAATTGGGATTTTGGAGGTGCTTATTGGGAAAAAGACAATGCTGTGGCTCAAAAAGCTTACACTACTTTTAATCCGGCAACTTTGGTACAAAACTGGAATAAACCGATTTTAATTTTTCAGGGAG
Source organism: Flavobacterium sp. MMLR14_040 (assembly GCF_033657265.1). Classification (NCBI taxonomy): domain Bacteria; kingdom Pseudomonadati; phylum Bacteroidota; class Flavobacteriia; order Flavobacteriales; family Flavobacteriaceae; genus Flavobacterium; species Flavobacterium sp. MMLR14_040. The sequence continues at coordinate 19,530 of NZ_JAWVWO010000010.1, forward strand.
GAAAAGATTTCCGTGTGCCAATCGGACAAGGACAAGAAGCTTTTCAGGCTGCACAACTTCGCGGAATTAAAAGCAGATTGGTTTATTTTCCAGAAGAAAACCATTGGGTTTTACAGCCACAAAATGCTCAGGTTTGGCAGGGAGAATTTTTTAAATGGCTGAGCGAAACGCTTTAATATATTAAATAAATAAAATTAGCCATCTATTTTTGCAGATTCAACTTTGTTAGTCGGCAAAAATAGATGGCTTTTTTGTAAATTCATATTACAATTATATAACATATTGATATGATTTTATACTTGAAAATCAGAAAATTTTAAATAAATTGCAATACTTTCAATTTTAAAAATACCAGCAATTACAGCCTATGGAGAGCAAAAGAAGTTACACTGCAATAAAAGTCCTCTTCAGTTATATTGCCTTATTGGGATTAGTTGTTACTGTTGGATGGTTTTTGTATTCAGAAAATGTAGTGTACAATAAACTTGAGGGCAAGATTGCTTTCGAAAAAACAAAAATTCTAAGGGTCAGCAAACTTTTTTCGAATGTTTACAAAACCGAAAGTCTCGCCAGAAAAACAATTCAAACCAATTCAGAAAGTGATTTTAAAAGTTATCTTATCGAAACAGATTCGTTGCGATGCAGGATTGATACTTTAAAAGAAATTGTTACTACAGAATATCAAAAGGTTTTATTGGATAGTGTGAACTATTTACTATCTGAAAAAACAGAAAACATCCGACAATTAAAAACGATAAAAAATAAAGCAGAAGATGAAGTTTCGGTAAATACGGCGATTGACGAGATTACCAAAATGGAGTTTAAACTGCGTAAATTAGAACTTCAGGATTTTACTAAAAATCCCAATGACCTTGGCAATTATCAGCGAAATGTATTGCAGAAATATGTTGATTACCTTAATCAAAATATTCCCGATGACAGCACCAATACATTGAGCAAACAAGCTTCGGATTCTATTTTGGCCAATTCAAAAAAACTGCTTAGCAATGTAAAACTAAAAGCAGAAAAGAAAAAAGAGTCTTTGAATTTTGAAGAAAACAAGCTCTTGAAAAATGAGATTGCAATTTCGGAACAACTTCGAAAAGTGCTTCGAATTATCGAAAGAGAAATCATCATTAATTCTATTAAAAACAATTCACTTAAAGAAAAATCACTTAAAAAAGTCAATGAAATCGTTACGGCTTCGGCAATAATTGGTTTAATTCTGACGCTGTTTTTCTCGATTTTAATTGTGAGCGATTATTCAAAATCGCAATTGTATAAAAAACAGCTTGAGATTGCGAATTTTAAAACCAAAAATCTGCTGAAAAGCCGTGAACAATTGATTTCGACAGTAAGCCACGATTTAAAAACGCCATTGAGTACAATTGTTGGCTACACAGAACTTTTAGGAAATTCTGATGTAAACTCGAAGCAATCTTATTTTGTAAAAAACATTAAAAACTCCTCTGAATATATTTCGCAACTGGTTCAGGATTTATTGGATTTCTCTCAAATTGAAGCCGGAAAAATCACAATCGAAAAGGTACCGTTTTATTTGCCTGAAATTATCGAAGATGTTGCCAAAAACATTCAAACAGTTTACAAGCAAAAAGATATTGAATTGATTATTAATGTTGATGAAAAACTGAATACAAAAGTAGTAGGCGATCCATTTCGTTTAAAACAAATTTTGACCAACATTATTGGAAATGCTTATAAATTTACAGAAGAAGGTTTTATAAAAATCAGCGCTTTCGCGGATGTTGAAGAGCCGTTTTTTATTATAACCATTGAAGATTCAGGAATAGGAATTGAAAAAGGAAACCAGAAAATAGTTTTTGAAGAATTTGCCCAAGCGAATGAAGGCATTGAAAAAAAATACGGCGGAACCGGTCTGGGTCTGGCTATTTGCCAAAAAATAATATCGATTTTGGGCGGAACTTTAAATCTTGAAAGCACTTTTGGAAAAGGAAGTACTTTTGAAATTAAACTTCCATTATTGTTTGACACCAGTGAGAATGCAATTCCTGAAATTAAAAAGCCTGCTTTTGCTAACAATAAAAAATTCACTTTTATTGTTATCGACGACGATATTAATTTACTGAATTTAACGAGCGGTGTTTTAAAACAGGAAAAACACAAAGTTCTATCGTTTGACAGAGCAACAAAAGCATTAGAGACTGTTTCAAACACGAATTTTGATTTTATTATTACTGATATTCAAATGCCGGAAATGGATGGCTTTACGTTTATCAAAAAATTGAGAAACTATAATTTTTCAACCTATAAAAACCAGCCGATAATTGCACTTACAGGACGAACTGATTTGGATTTATCCGTTTACACCGAGGCAGGATTTACAACTGTAATTAAAAAACCCTATTCGCCAAAAGTATTACTACAGACGATTCAGCATATTTTAGAAAACAAAGATATTCCAACAACTGAAGTTAATGAAGCTGAGCTAAATTCGACTCAATTCTATTCATTAGAAACTTTAAAAGAATTTTTAGGAAATGACGATGACGCACTAAAAGATGTCATTGTATCATTTGTTGAAAGTACAGATGAAAATATGGTCTTTTTAGAAAAAGCAATAGCGCAACAAAATATAACAGAAATCAATACAATTGCTCACAGAATTGCGCCAATGTTCAGGCAAATTCAGGCAAATGAAATTGGAAATATTCTTAAAAACCTGGAAAGAAATGATTTAGAAAGTGAAGGCTTAGAAAGTATTTTCGAAAGCTTAAAAACTAAGACCGAAACTCTTTTCACATCTTTAAAACAAGAAATTGTTTAATCGATATTGTATTGTTTCAATTTATTGTAAAGTGTTTTGCGTGTAATTTTAAGCAATTTTGCTGCTTCAGATTTGTTGTTTTGCGCTTTTGATAAAGCATAAATAATGGCTTCTTTTTCATTTTCAGACAATGAAAAATTACCCGTATTTGAACTTTGCTTCTGGATTTGAAAAAACTCTGCAGGCAAAACATCACTTTCTATAAAATCACCGCGAGATAATAATGTAGCGCGTTTTACACAGTTTTGTAATTCGCGTAAATTTCCGGGCCAACTGTATTTTTGAAAAATATCAACCACTTCCGGCGAAAATCCGATAATTTCCTTGTTCAGTTGTTGATTGGCTTTCTCCAAAAAATAATCGGCAAAAACCATTAAATCTTCTCCCCTGTCTGTTAATGATGGCGACTGAATTGAAAATTCGTTTATTCTATGGTATAAATCTTCACGAAAATCACCGTTTTTAACGGCTTCGCGTAGATCTTCATTTGTTGCAGTAATGATTCGAATATCAACATTAATTTCTTTATTGCTTCCAACAGGTTTGATCTTACGTTCCTGAAGCGCTCTTAAAAGCTGTATTTGATTTTCGTAAGACAGATTCCCTATTTCATCTAAAAAAAGAGTTCCTCCGTTAGCGGCCTCAAAATACCCCATTTTATCGCTAATAGCTCCGGTAAAAGATCCTTTTAAATGCCCAAAGAATTCACTTGCAGCTAATTCCTTTGGAATTGCGCCACAATCGACTGCTATAAAATTATTATTTTTTCTATTACTTTGCTGATGGATGCTTTTGGCAATGATTTCTTTTCCTGTGCCGCTTTCGCCGATAATTAAAACGGACATATCCGTTGGGCTCACCAATTGAATGTGATCGAGCAATTTTTTTGAAGCAACAGAAATTCCTTTTACAAATTCATTTTCAGAAGAAGTTGTTTGTTTTCTAAGTGCTTTTTTTTCTTTAGAAGGAGTTTCTTCTGTTGTGGTTTCGCTTTGCAGCGCATTTGTAATTACTAGTAAAACCTCATCAGGGTTAAAAGGTTTTGAGATATAATCGGCAGCACCATTTTTGATTGCTTTTACTGCTGTATTAACATCTGAATATCCTGTCATTAAAATTACAGGAATATTAGGGTAAGAATCTTTAAATTCTTTCATAAGTCCGATACCGTCAGAATCAGGCAAACGAAGATCTGTCAAAATCAAATCGAAAGATTCTTTTTTGATCGCTAATCTTGCTTCTTCTGCTGAGAATGCAATAGTTACATCATATGCTTTTTTTAATAGAAATCGTTCTAATAATTTGCAAAATGAAATGTCATCTTCTATTAATAATATCTTTGGCATCTGTTTTTAGGGACTTTTCTGCTAAAATAACACTATTAAAGTTGTATTTTCATAAAATTTTGCAAAAAAAAAGAGATTGTTCTTCAACAATCTCTTTTTCACCAAAAACATAAATCTAATTCACCTAATTATATTTTTAACCAGTTACCATTGACATCTGAAAAAACAGTAGCCTTTTGGTCTTTAACCGATATTTCTAGTTTGTATTCTTTTTTATCGTTTACAAATGCTTTTACTACTTTCGCTCCCGGATAAGCAGTTTCTAAGGCTGTTTTAACAGCCGTAGGAACCGCATCGGCGCTGATTTCTGTATATTCGGCTTGTATAGCAACTTCACTTTTCACTATTTCAGATTGTAAAGTTGTGGTTGCGTAAATAGATAAACTTGCTAGAACGATCGCTACTGAAAGGACAATCTTTTTCATGATAATTATTTTTTAATGATGTTTCCTTCAGCATCTGCAAATACAGTATACTTTTGATCTCCTTTTGAGATTTCAAGTTTATATTCTTTCTTTTGGTTTACAGACGCTTTTTCAAGCTTTGTTCCCGGAAAAGATTTTTCAACCGTAGATTTTACTGCGGCAGGCACAGCATCAGCACTAACCTCAGTAAATTCATCCTGAATAGTTACTGATTGATTCATTGAATTTGTTATTAAGGGAATAGTAGCTGCATTTACAGTTAAACTTCCTAAAACGATTGCTGTGGATAATAGTAACTTTTTCATAGTGATTGTTTTTTGAGGGTTGATGTTAATTTATATTATTTTTTAAGGATTGTTCCTTTTTCGTCTGTATAAACAATAGACTTAACATCTCTAACGCTAATTTCGATTTTATATTCTTTTTTTGCGTTTACATATGCTTTTTCAAGCTTTACGCCTGGATATGCATTATCTAAAGATGTTTTAATTGCTGCCGGAACAGCGTCTATTTCTTTGTATTCGTCCTGAGGATTTATTGTTTTAATATTTGAATTTAAAACGACAGTATTTCCTGCTTGCATCGACAACGTTCCCAGAACAATTGCCGCTGATAATATTAACTTTTTCATAATAATAGTTTTTTAGTGTAATTTATAACCTAAGTCGTTGGTTAGTCGACTTATTAATTACTTATTTTTTAATCCAAGATCCGTCTGCATTAGCATAAAGAGAACCTACTTTGTCTCCAACAGTAACATCTAATTTATACTCAGATTTTGTGTTTTTATATGCTTTTGAAAGTACTGCATCCGGGTAAGCTTTTTTCAAAGCCTCTGTTATAGGAGCTGGTACTTCTTCAAGTTTGATTTCAGCATAATCATCCTGAATTGAAATTGTTTTTACGATTGTATTTGAAATTGGAGAAGTTGAAGCAAATGATGTTAAACCTCCCAAAACGATTGCGGCTGATAAAAATAAATTTTTCATAATAATATATATTTTAAGTAATAACGTTAATTTTTAGTAATCTGTTGTAAATCAGATATTTATTTTATTTTTTAATCCAAGTTCCGTCTGCGTTAGCATAAAGAGAACCTACTTTGTCTCCTACGGTAACTTCTAATTTATATTCAGATTTTGTATTTTTGTATGCTTTTGTAAGTACTGCATCCGGGTATGCTTTTTTAAGTGCATCTGTAACTGCAACTGGTACTTCTACTACTTTAATCTCAGTATAATCATCCTGAATAGTTACTGTTTTTACGATTGTATTTGAAATTGGAGAAGTTGAAGCAAATGATGTTAAACCTCCCAAAACGATTGCGGCTGATAAAAATAGATTTTTCATAATAGTCATATTTTAATATTTGTAATTTTATTTTAGTATTCTTAATTTGAATAAACATAAAAGTCTATTAAATTATTTTTTAATCCAGGTTCCATCTGCATTAGCATAAAGAGAACCAACTTTGTCACCTACTGTAACATCCAATTTATATTCTGATTTTGCATTTTTGTATGCTTTTGAAAGTACTGCATCCGGATAAGCTTTTTTCAAAGCATCTGTAACTGCAGCAGGAACTTCTTCTACCTTAATTTCTGTGTATTCGTCCTGAATAGAAATTGTTTTAACGATTGTATTTGAAATTGGTGAAGTTGAAGCGAATGATGTTAAACTTCCCAAAACGATTGCGGCTGATAAAAATAAATTTTTCATAATGTGTATATATTTAATTTTGTTAATAGTTGTTTACGCTTTAGATAATGAAATAATTATGCCGTAACAAGATGATAATCGCTTAATCTCTGTAAAAGCCTGTTTTTAAAGGGATTTAGACTAATGTGCCAAAAATAAATAAATTGAAAAAGTGTGTAATTGACTGATATTGTGTGTAAAAAGTATACACAAAATGTGTTTACCACATAAAAAGTAAACCCGACACAGGTTTTAAAACCTGTCGGGTTTGTTATGAAAAATACCAAAATTGAAAATCTTTACATAATGCTATAAACATAGTTAACGGTTTTAACCGTTGGGACGCAATAATTATCACCTCTTATCACCACTTTATTCCCAACGCATCTCCCGTGGTTGAAACCACGTGCTATGTTTAAAATGCGATATAATTTAGAGGTGCAAAGAATGTGAATATATTATAGGTATTCACACGAGACCCGACAGGTTTTAAAACCTGTCGGGTTTATGATATGGAGTAAAAACAAAAAAGGCCGTCAAAATTGACAGCCTTTTTATTATTATTCTATTGGATTCATTTTAAAAGTATCCATAAATGCAGTCGTATAATCTCCTGCAATATATCTCGGATCATCCATTAATTGTCTATGGAAAGGTATTGTTGTTTTAACACCTTCGATAACAAACTCATCCAAAGCTCTACGCATTTTGCTGATAGCCTCTTCACGAGATTGTGCCGTAGTAATTAATTTAGCGATCATCGAATCGTAGTTTGGCGGAATAGTGTAACCAGAATAAACGTGAGTATCTAAACGAACTCCGTGACCTCCCGGCATATGAAGTGTAGTAATTTTTCCTGGTGAAGGACGAAAATCATTATAAGGATCTTCAGCATTAATACGACATTCGATAGCATGCAATTCCGGTAAGTAGTTTCTACCTGAAATCGGGATTCCGGCAGCCACCATAATTTGCTCACGAATCAAATCATAATCAATAACTTGTTCTGTGATTGGGTGTTCTACCTGGATACGTGTATTCATTTCCATGAAGTAGAAGTTTCTGTGTTTATCAACCAAAAATTCTACAGTTCCTGCACCTTCGTATTTAATAAATTCAGCAGCTTTTACAGCAGCCTCACCCATTGCAGTACGTAATTCATCAGTCATGAATGGTGAAGGCGTTTCTTCTGTTAGTTTTTGGTGACGACGTTGTACCGAGCAGTCTCTTTCAGAAAGGTGACATGCTTTTCCGTATGAATCTCCAACAACCTGAATTTCGATATGACGTGGTTCTTCAATAAGTTTCTCCATGTACATACCATCATTTCCAAATGCAGCAGCAGCTTCCTGACGTGCACTTTCCCAAGCTTTCAAAAGCTCTTCTTCTTTCCAGACAGCACGCATTCCTTTTCCACCACCACCAGCAGTTGCTTTAAGCATCACCGGGTAACCAAATTCTTTAGCTAATTTTTGTGTTTGTTCGAAAGATTCTAATAATCCTTCAGAACCTGGTACACATGGAACTCCTGCAGCTTTCATTGTTGCTTTTGCAGAAGCTTTATCTCCCATTCTGTCAATCATTTCAGGAGCAGCCCCAATAAATTTGATTCCGTGTTCCTGACAAATTTTTGAGAATTTAGCATTCTCAGAAAGAAATCCATATCCTGGATGTATTGCATCTGCGTTTGTAATTTCGGCAGCGGCAATGATATTTGACATTTTCAAATACGATAAGTTACTTGGAGGAGGACCAATACAAACCGCTTCGTCAGCAAACTTAACATGTAGACTTTCTGCATCGGCTGTAGAGTAAACCGCTACAGTCTTGATTCCCATCTCTTTACATGTACGAATTACACGAAGTGCAATTTCTCCTCTATTCGCAATTAATATTTTTTTAAACATCTTTATTTAATTAGATAATTAGACAATTTGATCATTAGATAATTTTAGATGATTAACAAATTGCTCCTCATTCTAAAATCTAAAATCTAAAATCTAAATTTATTTATGATGGATCAACTAAGAATAAAGGTTGGTCAAATTCTACAGGAGACATATCGTCTACAAGAATTTTTACAATTTTACCTGAAACTTCTGATTCGATTTCGTTGAATAATTTCATTGCTTCAATTACACAAAGAACATCACCTTTTGCAATAGTGCTTCCTACTTCAGTGAAAACAGGTTTGTCCGGAGATGGTTTTCTATAAAAAGTACCAATGATTGGTGATTTTATAGTAATATATTTCGAATCTTCTGCTGGTGCAGATGCCTCACTAGTTACGTTTACAACAGCTGGAGCTACTTGTTGAGGAGCAACTGCTTGTGGCAATTGCGCTTGAGCAGGCAATTGTTGTACATAAGTAGTTTCAGTAACGTTTCCTTCTAAAGTTGTTCTAATAGTGATTTTTACATCATCCATTTCCAACTTTACTTCTGCAACTCCCGAATTTGCTACAAATTTGATTAGGTTTTGAATTTCTTTTAAATCCATAATGATTCGTTTTTAGTTTTAATTTATTTTTTATCGTAAGCCCATTTCAAATAGATAGATCCCCAAGTGAATCCTCCACCAAAAGCGGCAAAAATAATATTATCTCCTTTTTTCAATAAGTGTTCAAAGTCGTATAGTACTAATGGCAAAGTAGCTGAAGTTGTATTACCATATCTTTCGATATTCATTAACACTTTAGAATCATCAAGATTCATTCTGCCTGCAGTTGCATCAATAATACGTTTATTTGCCTGATGGGGCACTAACCAATTTACATCTTCATTAGTCAAATTGTTTCTTTTTACGATCAATTCGCTTGCATCAGCCATATTGGTAACAGCAAATTTAAAAACGGTTTTCCCGTCCTGAATAATATTGTGCTGTCTGTTTTGTACGGTTTCTTCTGTAGTAGGTATTAAAGAACCACCGGCAGGGATTTTAAGATAGTCGCGTCCTTGCCCATCGCTTCGTAGGTATTCATCTTGCAAGCCTAAGCCTTCATAATTTGGTTCGAATAAAACAGCTCCTGCTCCATCTCCAAAAATAATACAAGTTGATCTGTCTGTATAATCTACAATTGATGACATTTTATCGGCACCAATTAATAGTACTTTTTTGTATCGACCTGACTGCACATAAGCTGCAGCAGTTGACATTCCGTATAAGAAACTTGAGCATGCGGCTTGCAAATCATATGCAAATGCATTTGTAGCTCCAATTTGTGTCGCAACATAAACTCCTGTAGAGGCTACCGGCATATCTGCTGTAGCTGTTGCCATGATTACCATATCTATCTCTAGCGGATCGATATTAGCTTTCGCGATTAAATCTTGTGCTGCTTTTATAGCAAGAAACGATGTTCCTTTGTCAGCATCTTTAAGAATTCTTCTTTCTTTAATTCCGGTACGAGTGGTAATCCATTCGTCATTGGTATCTACCATTGTTTCTAACACTTTGTTCGAAAGAACAAAGTCTGGAACATAGCCTCCAACAGCGGTAATTGCGGCTGTGATTGTATTCATTATATTCTATTATTTCCTTCCAAATATTATTATTTGAAAAATTTTTAAAAGACTTGAAAAGTACAAAAAAAAACGAAGCGAATTTGTATCTATTTTCTTAAAAACCGAAAATTATAACCAACAAAAAAAACTCTCACTATGTGAGAGTTCTAGTATAATTTACAAAAACGTATTAAGCAACCGCTTCAGATTTATCGATAACAACTTGCCCTCTGTAATACATTTTACCTTCATGCCAGTAAGCTCTGTGGTATAAATGTGCTTCTCCAGTAATAGGACATGTAGCGATTTGAGCTACAGTAGCTTTATAATGTGTTCTTCTCTTATCTCTTCTTGTTTTCGAGATTTTTCTCTTAGGATGTGCCATTTTACTATATTATTTATCCGTTAATAGTTTTTTTAGTTTGTCCCAACGCGGGTCAATATCTTCTTCTTGTTTACTCTCTTCTTTTTGTTCTTTTACTTTTAATTCATTCAGTTTGGTTAAAGCTTCACTTTTTAAAGTTCCGTCTTTAACTCCCGGATGAACTCGTTTTAGCGGTACCGAAAGCGCAATCATTTCATAAATGTATTGTTCAACATCTATTTCATGCTCACCATGCGGCAGAATTAACAGCTCTTCGTTATCATTATTGAATTCATCTCCAAAACGAACAATCAATTTCATTTTTCCTTTTATAGGAAGATCAAAATCTTCGCCTGTTAGATCACAAGGCACATTTACAGTTCCTTTATGCTTGAATTCCAACTCTAACATGTTGTTTTTCTTATCTAAAACTAAACTCACTTTGATATCAGAACTTTGAAATTCGTCGTAATCAAAGTTCTCAAAGAACGCATTACTTATTTGATACTCAAAATGGTGTTTTCCCAGCTTTAATCCAATAAATGGAATTAAAAATTCTTTTGTTTTGCTCATTTCAACATCAATTTGTCCTCTTCATATCTAAACTAGATATCCGAATTGGGGTGCAAAGATATAAAATTATTGTAAAACTAATAATCTTATTCACCTTTTTTTGTTTATAACTGTTTTTCTTTTATTTTAAGAGGTTTTTGGCTAATCTCCTCATACTGATTACGCGAGCGAAAAATATCAATCGCGAGATAAACTGCTTCTTTAAACGAATTGTAATCTGCCATATCTTTTCCTGCAATATCATAGGCTGTACCATGATCTGGCGAGGTTCTTACTTTATTTAATCCCGCAGTATAATTAACTCCTTTTCCAAATGATAATGTCTTAAATGGAATCAAACCCTGATCGTGATAGGTTGCCACAATAGCATCATATTTTTCATACTGACCGCTTCCAAAAAAACCATCTGCAGGAAACGGACCAAAAACCATTGTTCCCGAATCAAATATTTTCTTTAAGGTTGGCTTTAAAACCAAATCATCTTCTTTCCCAATCACTCCTCCATCACCAGCATGCGGATTTAATCCTAAAACAGCAATTTTTGGCTTTACAATACTAAAATCCTGAATCAGTGATTTTCTTACTGTTTCGATTTTTCTTGTAATTAGTTCTTCTGTTAAATGCGAAGAAACTTCACTTAAAGGAACATGATCTGTTAACAACCCGACTCTAAGATTATCCTGAACCATCATCATCAAGGCATTCCCTTCTAATTCCTGATCTAAATAATCGGTATGCCCGGGAAATTTAAATTCTTCCGACTGAATATTGTATTTGTTGATGGGAGCTGTGACTAAAACGTCAATTAAATCTTCTTTTAACGCTTTTGTAGCAGCAACAAATGACTTTATGGCGTAGGTTCCTATTTTCTCATCATTTGCTCCTAAATTAATATCAACTCCTTCTTTCCATAAATTATACACATTTACTTTTCCCGGTAAGACCTGATCCAATTTATCTACACCGTGAAACTGAACCGTTGAAGTAAAATTTTTTTTAACGAAAGAAAGAATTTTGGCATTTGCAAAAATAACCGGCGTACACAGTTCTAACATTCGAGAATCTTCGAATGTTTTCAATATAACTTCGCTTCCAATACCGTTTAAATCTCCTATTGAAATTCCAACAATTATATTTTCTGCTTTTTTATTCATGAGCTCAGATTATTTATTACTAATTTTGATGTGCAAATTTAGTAAAATAAAATAACAATGTTTACAGGAATTATAGAAACCCTAGGAAGGATTCACGAAATACAAAAAGACCAAAACAATCTTCACATAACAGTCGACTCCTCCATTACACATGAATTGAAAATTGACCAAAGCGTTTCGCACAACGGAATTTGCCTGACGGTCGTTGCCATAAAAGACTCTTTTTATACCGTAACCGCTATAGATGAAACGATTCTAAAAACAAATATTGGAGAATGGCAGGTAAACGATATTGTAAATCTTGAAAGAGGAATGAAACTGGGCGATCGCCTTGACGGACATATCGTTCAGGGCCACGTTGACCAAACAGGAACATGCATTAAAATTGAAGAAGCAAACGGAAGTTGGAATTATACTTTTGAATACGATAAAAACCTCAACAATATTACAATAGAAAAAGGTTCGATCACTGTAAACGGAGTTAGTTTAACAGTTGTAAATTCTAAGACCAATGAATTTAGTGTTTCTATTATCCCTTATACTTTTGAAAATACAAATTTCAAAAACTTTAAAGTTGGAACTAAAATAAATCTGGAATTCGACGTGGTAGGAAAGTACATTTCGAGGCTTTACGCGATAAACAAATAAAATTCACAATGTGTCATAAAAAAAAAGCTTCAATTTATATTGAAGCTTTTTTATTTAAATTATATCTGTATATCGTATGTATTCCAAAAGAAAAACCACATATTAACAAAACTATTAAATATTCATCAATAGGTCCATCTGCAGGTGGCGGCGGAATTGCCGAGGCTCTATTACCAGGTGAAGGCGGAGTTCCATCTGCCAGAACACTTGATACATTTATCAAGGTTATTAAAAATGCCAATAAAACAGTCTTTGTTATTTTCATAAATCTCAACATATTGAAAAACAATAGTATATATTATTAAATTCAGCTTTATTTATTATAATTCGCACAAAAACAATCTTTTACGCTTTATTACAGCGGCAAATGTAGAAGATTTTGTCTAAAATCCAAGATTTTTAAACAAAAAAACTTTGTGATTTTTTGTGTGTTTTTTTCAAATCTTAACAGATCATGCATTACAGCATATCCTATTGCTATTTTATACATTTACGAATATTTTTTGCTTTTGGTTTTATGATAACTTATTTATAAATATAATAAGACAATAATTTATTCATTTAGACTTCAAAATTTATAAAACAGCTTTTTTTTAAAGATCCAATTCAGAGTTACGAGTTCTCTTCAACTCATTTATATAACAATTCCCTAATTTTTTGATCGGATTAGCCTGAATTTATTTCACAAAAAAAACCTCTACATTGCTGTAAAGGCTTTCTATTTCTGTGGTCCCACCTGGGCTCGAACCAGGGACCACCTGATTATGAGTCAGGTGCTCTAACCAGCTGAGCTATAGGACCGGTTTGAGGATGCAATATTACTACTATTTTTCGTTCACTCCAAATATTTTAAGGCTTGATTTGCATTTAATTTAAAATCACATCCACTCATCTTAAAAACACAATTGATTTTCAATATCTTATTTAAAAACCAAATTGTGTTTTTTTTATTTAATTTCCTGACAAAGCTCTACCAAAACGCCATTTGTATTCTTCGGATGCAAAAAAACAACCCATTTATTATCGGCACCTTTTTTAGGAACCTCATTAATCAGTACAAAACCCTCGCTTTTTAGACGTTCTATTTCTGCAGCGATATCATCAACATCAAAAGCAATATGATGAATTCCTTCTCCTTTTTTTTCCAAAAACTTCGCAATTGGACTTTCTGGATTTGTTGCCATCAAAAGTTCAATTTTATTCGTTCCTGTTTGAAAAAAAGAAGTTAAAACGCCTTCACTTTGTACTTCTTCTGATTTGTAAGAAGAAACACCTAATAATTTTTCGAACAAGCTATTTGACTCCTCAATATTTTTGACTGCAATTCCTATATGTTCAATTTTATTTACCATTTGCTTTTATTATTGATTAATATAAGTATTAAAATAACCGCATTCCGAAATCACATCCTGATAGTATTTTGTATCAGAATAATCTTTTTTCAGGGTTTTAAATCCGTTCCAGGCGATAAAATTAACTTTATCATCTTCTATACTCCACCAATTGGTTACATTGTTGTACTTAGTATTATAATATTCATTGCGCTCGCATTTTGCCAGCATGTAAATACATTTTGCTTTTTGTTCTTTTGTCGTTGCCGCTTCAAATGCTTTTTGATAATACATTTTCGGCAAATCACAATTTGTAATCATTTTTTTCATGGAATCTCTAAATGAATACGGACTTGAACCGTATCCTACAATACTTATTTCATAGAAAGTCCTTCCGTTTCCAAAATGTGTGATATTATAAAAAGCATTTCCTAACAATAAACTATTTGTGTAAACATCTTCTTTTTGAGCCAGTTTATCCTGCATTTCTTTTATTGTGGTTAGAAAATCCAATTGAGAATATTTCTTTTTTTGATACGCCGCATGATCACAATCGTGGCAATCTTTTATATTTCCGTTAAACGGATTCCCTAAAAATTGATAATACTGAACAGAATCTGTTTGCTGAATAAAACCAATTGCTTCCGGGATTTTATTTTTAAAAGTTGCCTGAACTGCCTGAAAATTGCTAATATCTTTTACTTTCAAACTATAAATTCCTGCCGCTATTTTTTCGATTTCGGTTTTATCTGTTTTAGCCAAAAAAGCTTTCATATCCAGCAAATTCTTTTCATTGTCGTAAAAAGAATTTCCGCGACCCCAATAATTATCCGGAGTATCGCCAAATAATTCTGCCATAACCGGATTCGATTTTGCTCTGTAAAGCGATGCTAAATAATTTTTACTCCACTGTGCAGCATTTTGATAACGAAACTCCTGCCCTTTATATGTTTTTGGAAGTTCCTGATACAACCAGTTTAAATCTGCTAAAATTGTTTTTTCATTTTTATCTGTAAGTTTATCAATCTTGCTCATATTATTTACAAAGCGAAGCAGCCTTAATTGAAGTTTTGCCAACTCCGTTTTAGGCATTGTTTTTTCGGCTTTATCAAAGTTAGTTTCTGCCGTTGCATAATCGCCTTTTAATGTTTGTAAATATCCTAATGAAATATCCCATAAATAAGGTTTATTGGTATTTCCTGCCGCAGCTATTTTAGACACTAAATCGAATGCCGTTTTATCAATTTTGCTTTTGTTTAGCTCTTTGTTTTCAGCAACAGTTTGCTTTTTTGCCGGAACATTTTCTTTCGCACCTTCCTGAAACGAATTATTAATACTTTCCTCCTGCCCGTTTACCAATCGGGTTAACAAATAATTCAAATGCTCACTTTTTGGGTCAAGTTCGTGAATTTTTGCAATAGCTTGTTTTCCATCTTTATAAAAACCATGAATCGCCCAAAGTGCTGCTTTTTCACTATTATTTTTAGCCAAAAACAACGATTTATTCCAATCAGCATCATTTTGTGGATGAAAACTGTAAGCCGTAACAATTCTCAATTCCGGGCATTTATCAAATACTTGTGCATACAAACAATTCGATTCTGCGTATTTTTTCTGTTTGTGTTTTATTCCCGCAACGTAGGAAAGCGCGCGATAATACAATACATTTTTAGGAACCGATTTTTCTGTTTTATTAAAAAAATCAAGCGCTTTTTGTTTATTGGTGCTGTAGAAAAAAGCTTTCATGGTAAGAAACCAATATCTGTTTTCTAAAAACGGATCTTTAGTGGTATTGTAAACATTTTCGATAGACTGAATCATCTTAAAATCATTGAAGGTTTTTGCCACAACCGGTTCATAACTCCAATAATCGGTATTGATAGAAACAGTTTCTATTTTTTGTGCCAAATATAAAAACTCGATAAAGTTTTTAATTTTCTCATCTTTCAAATTGATTTTCTTTCCCCATTTTAAAGAAGTCGGATTGTCTTTTTTTGTTTTCAAATAAACATGAAGCTGTGTAATATCAGTTTTATTCTGAGGTGTTTTTTTCTCAGATGAATACATTGGTGTTTCTTCACCAATCAAAAAATAACTTACAGTCGAAGCATCTGCTTTTCCTTTTAAATAATTTTCCCAGTCTGATTTTATATCTTCATTAAACCTGGAATTATGCTGCGTATCAAAACCAATTCCGTAAAAAATATCTCCCGATAAAAAAAGTGGCGTATATGATTTATCTGTAAAGGTTTCAGGCGTAAAATTGGAGTTGTAACTAAAAAAATCCCAGTCGTCTCCACCTGCGCAGGCATAAATTATTCCGTAAACAAAAAGGAAAGAAGCACTAGAAATAAGAAACAACTTGTTTAAAAATATTCTTTTCATAGGTATTTATATTGAATTCATCTAAATCGTAAAAAATAATTTCGTTTGGTGTCTGAGCTAAATTTTCATCCAATTCTTGTGCCATTTCTTTTAAATCTTCTGCAGAAATGGCTTCTATTTTGAGTTTATCGTTTTCTTCGTAAAAAACACCATTTTTATAATTGGATTTTTTCACTTTAAAGAAAATCACATCAATTTGCTCGAAGTTTTTGTCTTTTTTAAGTTCGCTCACATTTAATTTGGAACGCAAACCGATCACTTTTCCATCACGAATATGAACTCCCCACGAATATATTGGTAAAGCAAAATCAAGATGCAACGGATACTTTTTTAAACTTTTAAGATACCTCTCGGCAATTTTAGAACTGTAAATAGAATTTTCTGCATCGGGCGCTATTGAACCCATATTATAGTACATTAAAACTCCGGAATCTACATTTGGGATTTTGGTCTTTTTGAAATATTTAACCTGATGCAATCGTATTGTTGCGGAGAGTTTTTTATGCGAAAGTTTTTTAAACCGTTCAATAAACTTCAAATAATTACCTTTACTTTCAAGCGTCCAGTCGCAATCAATTTGAATTTCCTTAGATGCAATTTTGTTTTTGGCATTTATTTCTTCGATTAATCGAAAAGTCTTTTGCGCCAAATCCTCAATATCAAGATTGGTTTGCAGCATGACTTTATTTTTGATAAAAACCACAGGAACAATTTCGAAAGCATTTAAATCTTCCTGAAAATGTATCGGACTTATCGGAATTGGCTCTTTAGATTCGGGATGTAAACCAATATCAAAATAGCGAATATAAAGCTTCGTAACGTTACTTTTTCTCAAAACCTCTTTCTCGGTTTCAGACAATTTGAAGATCGTTTTCCAATAATAAAAAGATACAATTGGCTCTTTTGTTTTGCTACAGGAAACAAGCAGTAAAAACACAAAACCAATTAAAATATTATTTTTCAAACCAATTAAATTAAATGCAGATTCAAAAGTAAGAAATTATAATCCGGTTTCTGGATTGAACTTCAAAAAAACAAGAAAAACTGAAAGGCGGAATTCCTAATAAATAGATAAAAAATTTCGATTAAAGCAAATATAATCGTTATTTTGTGCAATCAAATTTAAAACAGTTATGTTGAAAAACAACTTCAAATATATTTCATTTCTATTCGTATTGTTAATGATGAGCTGCGCCAAAAGAGGCAGCATTACCGGCGGATTAAAAGACACTTTGGCGCCTGTGTTAAGCTCAAGTTCACCTAAAAACTTCAATACTAATTTTAAAGGAGATCAAATCGTCTTAAATTTTGATGAATATGTTAAGCTTAAAAACCTTAACAAACAGCTTGTTATTTCACCACCAATGAAACACGAGCCTCTTATTACACCAACAAATGTCAGCAAAGTTTTAACGATAAAAATCAAAGACACTTTAGAGCCTAATACGACATACAGTTTCAATTTCGGGCAAAGTATTACAGACAATAATGAAGGTAATGCGATGAACCAATTTAAATACATTTTTTCGACCGGACCTTATATCGATTCGCTTTCTATTGGCGGTATTGTTAAAGATGCTTACGAAAAAAATGTCGATAATTTTGTTTCGGTAATGTTATATGAAGTAAATGACAAATACAAAGATTCTGTAGTTTATAAAGATCTTCCCAGATATATTACGAATACTTTAGACAGTTTGAGAACCTTTAAACTTGAAAATTTAAAAGCAGGAAAATATCTTTTGGTAGCGATGAAAGATAAAGGCAGCAACAATAAATTTAATCCTAAAGATGATAAAATTGGGTTTATAAAACATTTTATTACCGTACCAAATGACACACTTTTTGAATTAGAATTATTTAAAGAAACATTACCCCTAAAAGCTTTAAAACCAATACAAGCTTCTGGAAACAGATTGTTTTTACCGTATGAAGGCAAACAGAATTTCAAGCTTTCCCAACCAAAAATTGTTCTTAAAAACAATGATGAAATACTGGAAACTATTGTAACACAATTTCCTAAAAAAGATTCTCTGCAAGTTTGGTATAAACCTTTAAAAGCGGATTCATTACAGCTGGAAATAACAAAAGAGAATTACAATAAAAAATTTACTTTTAAAATTAAAGATCAAAAGAAAGACACCTTAAATATAACAGCGGTACAAAACGGAGCCATTAATTTTAGAGACAGATTTACTTTAGAAACCGCAACGCCGTTAGTTAAATTTGATAAGTCAAAAATTAAATTAATTAATAAAGATTCGGTTGCTGTAGATTTTACGACAGAATACAATGAACTGGAGCAAAAATTATATGTTGATTTTAAGAAAGAACCTTTAGAAAAATACAAGTTTACTTTTCTCCCGGGTGCTCTGACTGATTTTTATGACAAAGTAAACGATACTTTATCGTATAAATTAACGACAAAGGAATATGCTGATAATGGGAATTTGGTTTTGAATTTGAAAAACGTAAAACGATTCCCGATCATTGTTGAAATAACCAATAAAAAAGGAGATGTTGTATTGGCAAGCGACTATTCTGAAGGCAATACAAAAATTCAATTTGATTTATTGCAGCCCGAATCATTTACGCTTCGAATAACGTATGACGATAATAAAAACAAAATATACGATTCAGGTAATTTCTTAAATAAAACCTATGCCGAGGAAGTATTTTATTATCAAAAAGAAATCGATGTTCGAGCCAATTGGGACGTCGATGAAACTATTGATTTAAGTGTTCCTTATAATCCTGAAGTCGATAAAAAAGAAACTGACAAGAAGAAAAAAGAAGATCAGAAAAAGAAAAAAGCGTTCTAGATTTTCAGATTAAAACAAATTTGACACGAATTTCACTAATACAAAATTCAATTTCAGAATGTAGTTTGTGTAATTAATTCAAGTTGACATTCAATGCTATAACCAATAAATCTTTTCAAAACACAAAGTTTTTTTCTCGTTTTATGTCATTTCGACGAAGGAGAAATCTCCGCAAGTAACTCCGCAATGAGAATTCAATCTTTGTCGAGCTTCTTGCGGAGATTTCTCCTTCGTCGAAATGACAAACAGTAGGTTTTTTTTCAAGCGTGGGTGATTTGGCTTGTTAAACTGGCAACTTGAAATAATTAGTGTTTCTTTATTTTTAGTTACCTAAATTTTTATTTCGAAGAAATCCTTATCGCTTAAAAAATCTAGTTTTTTTCTAGTTTCCAACATACTATTTTTATCCAATTCGACCACAAAAACGTCTTCTGTTTCTTGTGGTTCGAGAAGATAATTTCCCAAAAAATCAACTGTTTGCGAATGTCCAATATATTCATAATTATTGGCATCTACTCCTACTCTGTTTACGCCAATAACATAACTCAGGTTTTCAACAGCGCGCGCCTGAAGCAAAATATCCCAGGCATTGGTTCGGATTTTTGGCCAACTCGCTACATATATAAGTAAATCGTAGTTTTCGATATTTCTGGCAAAGGCAGGAAATCTTAAATCGTAACAAACCTGCAGGCAAATTTTCCAGCCTAAATAATCAACAATTACTTTTTCGGTTCCGGCAGTATAGGTTTTGTCTTCGCCGGCGAGTGTAAACAAATGTCTTTTATTGTAATATTGAATTTCTCCGGAAGGAAAAACAAACAACATTCTATTATAAAATTTTTCATTTTCGGTTATTACCAAACTTCCTGTAATCGCACAATTTTTCTGTTTTGCCATTTCTTTCATCCACAAAATAGTTTCACCCTGCATGGTTTCGGCTACAGCCAAAGCATTCATGGTAAATCCAGTAGAAAACATTTCGGGTAAAACGATCAAATTAACTTCTGAATCAATTTGATTTATTTTCAATTCGAAAGCATTTCTATTTTTAGAAATATCTTCCCAATAAAGATCTGATTGTATAAGTGCGATTTTCATATTTCAAAAATACGAATTTTAATATGAAAATTATTTTTTGCAGAAAAAGCATAATCTGCAAAATTTTCTCAAAACACCTTTGAAAATCACACTTCTTTTCGAAATTAAAAGTAGGTGGGTAAAAAATATTGCAAAAAAAATGCATTTTATGCAAAAAAAATGCAAATGTGAAAAATATTTATATATATTTGAACATCAATGCAAAACCAAAAAAACAACTAACCAAAAAAAATTATGAAAACAAGGCTAATTTCATTAGTGTTTATCGGAGGAATCATCTTCTCCGCAAACGCCAAAGAGATTGCAATAAAAAAGCATCTTTTTGAACAACAAAGCAATCAGGTTGAAATCTCGGGTCAGATTTTAGGCCAGGACGACGGTCTGCCAATTGCGGGAGCTACTATTTATGCAGAAAGCAATAATAAAATTGCAACAATATCTGACGAAAACGGAAAATTTAAATTAACCGTTCCGGAAAACGAAGCCCATGTTATTGTAACCTACATGGGATACGAAACTTTATCATTTGCCTTAATTAAAACTACAAGTTTAGTAATCCGATTAAAACCTGCAGAAAATGTTCTGGAACAAGTTTTGGTAACGGCACTTGGAGTTAAAAAAAGCAGTAAATCGGTCGCATATGCCGTAACAGAATTGAAAGGAACTGAGTTTACAAAAGCCAAAGAAACTAATATAGCCAATGCATTAGTTGGAAAAATTGCCGGAGTTAACGTAAGCAGCACCGCAACGGGACCAAACGGATCGAGCAGAGTTGTGATTCGTGGAAACGGGTCTTTAAACGGAAACAATCAGCCTATGTATGTGGTAAATGATTTGCCGATTGATAATACGCAATTGAATTTACCGGGAATTGGAAACGGTGCCGGATCAACAAGAATAAATGTGGACCGAGGTGACGGAACTTCGGTTATAAATCCTGATGATATTAAAACCATTACGGTTCTTAAAGGTGGAACTGCTGCCGCTCTTTACGGTGCAAATGCTGCAAATGGTGTCATTTTGATTCAGACAAAAAGAGGTGCTGCACAACAAGGAATTGGTGTTGAGTACAATAGTTCTTTTACTTTTGAAACACCATCTATTACTCCGGATTGGCAATATGAATATGGTTCCGGAGCAAATGGTCTAAAGCCAACAACTCAAGCCGAAGCCATTGCTGCAGGACGCTGGTCATGGGGTGCAAAAATGGACGGAAGTAATGTTATTCAGTTTGATGGCGTTGCGAGACCTTATGTAGCACAAAAAGATAATATTAAAAATTTCTATAGAACGGGAACGACTTTTATCAATTCTATCGCTTTATCAGGTGGAAGTGAAAAAGCTACAGGACGTCTTTCTTTTTCAAATATGGACAACGAAAGTGTTTTGCCTAACTCAGGTTTTAACCGCAAAACGTTGAATATTGCCGGAAATGTTAACTTAACAGATTGGTTAAAATTTGATGTTGTAACGCAATATAACTTAGAAAAATCAGAAAACAGACCTACGGTTTCTGATGCTGAAGCAAATGCCAACTGGGGAACTTACATGATTGCCAACACTGTCGACATTAGAAACCTTGCCCCGGGCTATGATGTAAATGGTGTTGAGGAAGCATGGAACCCGGTTGCCGTTGCTACAAACCCTTATTTTGTGGTGAATAAAATCAAAAACCACGATACTAAAAACCGTTTCATCGGAATGGTAAATGTGAAACTGAATTTTACCCGTGATTTATTCCTTCAGGGTCGAATTGGTCAGGATTATACCGATTATGATTTCTTCGGATACATCCCAAAAACAACTTTAAACAATCCGGTTGGATATGCGCAGGGTTCAAGAATGAAATTATCCAACTTAAACTCAGAAGCAATTCTTAATTATACTAAGAAAAACATTTACAAAGAATTCTCTTTAAATGCATTGGTTGGGGTTAACTCAAGAACTACGCTTCGAGACGAAACTAAAGTAGAGGGATCAAATTTTGTTTTGGATGATTTTTATGCTTTGAGCAATTTATCGACTTTGGCTTATAGTTATCCTTACGGAAAAACCAAAACAAATTCTGTTTACGGCGCTGTCGATTTAGATTATAAAAACATCGTTTTTTTAAACTTTACAGGTCGCCAGGATTGGTTTTCGACTTTATCTGCAGAAAATAATACGGTATTTTATCCGTCTGTGGGAACAAGTATTATTGTTTCGGATATTATTACAATGCCTGAATTTGTTTCATTTGCAAAACTTAGAACTTCCTGGGCCGAGGTTGGTGGCGCAACTCCTGATCCGTACGCATTGAATCAATCTTATTCTATGATTCAGGGAGGGCACAACGGTCAGCAATTACAAGGCCCAACAAGTTCAAGAGTTCCTAATTCGACTTTAAGTCCGTTGACTTCTACAACATTTGAAGTTGGAACCGATTTAGGATTTTTCAATAATCGTTTGAATGTTGATTTTGCATGGTACAATCGTGCGACTACAAATGATATAGTTGAAACTACGATTTCAACAGCTTCGGGAGCAAATACAGCTTTGTTGAATCTTGGGAAAATGAGAAACAAAGGGGTTGAACTTTTGCTTACCGGAAAAATCATCAACAATAAAAACTTTTCATGGGATGCCACTTTCAACGGATCGTACAATAAAAATACTGTTGAAGCACTTACAGATCAGTTAAACTCTATTACAATGGCAACTTCTGTAAACGGTTACGTAACAATTGCAAGTGATGTTGGGCGCCCATACAGTATTATAAAAGGATACAAACCTCGTGTTGATGCTAATGGAAATACAGTTTATAACGTAAGCGGCGGTTCTGCAACCATAGCGCAAGGTCCACTCGAAGAATTAGGTCAGGGAGTTCATCCTTGGGGAGCAGGAATTAGTAATGAATTTAAGTATAAAAATATCTCTTTCAGCTTTTTAATTGATGGAAAATTCGGCGGAAGCCTTTACTCTGGAACTGATTTGTACGGAACTCGTATGGGTTTAACCAAACTAACGCTTGAAGGTCGTGAATCAGGTTTGCCAATTTCCGGAGTTGACACCAACGGAAACCCGGTAAATATGGTTATTGCTCCTGAAAACCTGAGAACGTATTATGATGGTTTAAGAAACATTTCATCCACTTTTGTTTACGATGCAAGTTTTATCAAACTAAGACAAATCATTTTGGGTTATTCGTTGCCAATTGAAAAAATAAAAGGTTTGTCTAAACTTCAGGGCGCTTCTCTTTCATTTGTAGCAAGAAACTTATTCATTCTTTACAAGAAAACACCAAACGTAGATCCGGAATCTGTATTTAGTGCAGGAAATGCTCAGGGTGTTGAACAATTTGGAGTGCCAAAAACAAGAAGTTTCGGTTTAAGTTTAAACGTTAAATTCTAAAATTAAAAGACATGAAAAAGATAACCATTTTATATATCACAGGCTTACTTTTAGCAAGTATGACAAGCTGTACCAAAGATTTTGAAGAAATAAATACAAACCCGAATGTTGTTGAAAAACCAAACCCGAATTTCATTTTCAGCAAATCTATTTTAGACGGCTTAAACAATAATTATTTTGCTACCAATATTTTGGAATGCGGCGGAATGTTGCAGCATTATGCGACTTATAAAGAAGCATCCGGAGTTGGAGATAAATATTTAAGCAATGAAGTTTATTTTTCGGCTTATTTTAATCAGGTTTATCCAACGGCTTTAAATGAAACCGAAATTGTAATTGATGCCGTAAAAGACAATGCAAACGACAGCAATAAACTGAATGTTGCCAGAATCTGGAAAGCGTATTTGTATCACAGAATTACAGATTTATACGGCGATATTCCGTATACGGAAGCTGCAAAAGCAAACAGCACACAAATTTTTCTGCCAAAATACGATACACAGGAATTCATTTATAAAGATTTATTAAAGGAATTAGACGAAGCTGCTTTGGCATTAGATCCTGCAAAACCAACTTTTGGCAATGCCGATTTTATCTACAACGGCGATGTGGCAAAATGGAAAAAATTCTCGTATTCGCTAATGCTTCGTTTGGCAATGCGATTAACAAAAGTTGATCCGGCATTGGCACAAAGCTGGGCAAACAAAGCAATCGCCGGTGGTATAATTTTGAATACTGCCGATAATGCCATTATGAAATATACAGACGGACCAAATGATATCAACAGAAATCCGGTTGGTTTTGACTCGAGAAAACAAGATTTTACCGCAGGATCTTTTGGTCAGAAAAATGTGGAAGGCGGAAAATTAGCCAAAACATTTATAGATGTTTTACAAGCTACTGCCGATCCAAGAATTAGTGTTTATGCAGGCGTTTGGCAGGGAAATGTTCAAAACACAAGTCTTGCGGTTCAAAAAGGTTTTCCTAACGGAACAAAAATAGCTCCGACGCCTACAGAACAAGCCACTTATTCTGAACCAAATCAAAGTACGGTTTTTAGATATGATGCCCCAATCATGATTTTAAGCAATGCCGAAACTAGTTTTCTATTAGCCGAAGCCGCTGCAAGAGGCTGGTACGCTGGCGAAACTGATCAGGCATTATATGAAAAAGGTGTAAGAGCTTCATTTTTAAACATGGGAATTTACGGAACAGCCTACACAATTGCAGACGCAACGCCTTATTTAACGCTGAATCCTTTTAACGTAGCCGGATCTTTTGAAGACAAAATGAATCAAATTCATACGCAAATCTGGATTGCACTTTTTGTAGACGAGCAGGAAGTTTATGCCAATTGGAGACGAACAGGATATCCGGTTTTAGTTCCTGTAAATTTTCCTGGAAATGTCACAAATGGCACAATCCCAAGACGTTTCAAATATCCAACGAGCGAATATTCAGTCAATTCAGCTAACTTAGCAGAAGCAGTTAAACGCCAAGGCGAAGATAATTTCACGACAAGAATTTGGTGGGATAAATAATAGTAAATGTTTTGTGTAATTAATAAATAATAAATTGGTTGTAAAAAAAGGTGTAATCCCTACGGGATATCTGTAGGGGTGACTTTGGTTAATTCTACCAATATTTAACTCCTAACGGAGTAATAAAATATCTCGGAGAGATTACATATTGGTAGAAAATCAATTTTATAGGCGCTATTTTTTGTCCCGTAGGGACTACTTCTACCAATATTTAACTCCTAACGGAGTAATAAAAAATATCTCGGAGAGATTACATATTGGTAGAAATCAATTTATTTATGCCATTTTTTGTCCCGTAGGGACTACACTTAGCAACTTGAATTAATTAATTAACCATATAGGTTTCAAAGATTTTTAATTTTTAATTCTCAATTTTTAATTAAAACAATAAATGAGCATATTAATTCTTACGGCATGTATTGCGTTTTTAATCCTCCAGATTGCCTGGTTTAAAATCAATCCGTTTATTGCCTTTATCATAACGGCTTTACTGGCAGGTCTTTTTTTAGGTCTGCCAATAAACACCTTATCGCAAACGGTGCAAAAAGGTTTGGGCGAAATGTTAGGGTCGATTACGCTCATTATCGTTTTCGGAACCTGCATTGGTAAACTTACCGTTTCCTCTGGTGCAGCCAATGTTATTGCCAAAACAGTTATGGGATGGACAGGCGAAAAATATGTCCGCTTAGGCTTAATGATTACCGGATTTATTGTTGGTATACCGCTATTTTATAGTGTGGGATTTGTTTTGTTAGTACCTTTAATCTTTTCAGTAGCCCATCAATTTAAACTGTCAAAAGTATATTTGGGAATCCCTATGCTTGCGTCACTTTCAGTTGCGCACGGTTTTTTGCCTCCACATCCGTCTCCAATGGCATTAAGCAGTATTTTAAATGCTGATATTGGTCTCGTTTTAGTTTACGGAATCATCATTGCCGTTCCAACTATATTTATTGCGGGATTATTGTTTTCGAATTTGCTCAAAAACATCAAAACAGAAACGGATCATGAAATTTTAAATGTTGAAGAAGTAGTAAGCGCAGGAAAACAACCGAGTTTTTCTGTTAGTTTATTTTCAGCCTTATTCCCCGTTTTCGGATTAACCATAACATCTATATTGCCTTTATTTTCAGATAATGAAACTTTGGTAAATATTTGCAAAACCGTTGGCGAACCAAGTATAATTATGCTGATTTCATTGCTAATTTGCACCTATACTTTAGGAATCAGAATGAATCGAAGTTTGGCATCTCTAATGGATGATTATGCTGTTGCTATAAAAGATGTTGCACTAATAGTCTTAATTGTTGGCGGTGCCGGAAGTTTAAAGGAAGTCATGATCGTAAGCGGTGTCAACGAAACTATTGTTGGCACATTAACCCAAATCAATATTCACCCCTATTTACTGGCCTGGATTATGGCGGCCATTATCAGGGTTTGTGTAGGTTCTGCAACGGCGGCGGGATTAATGACGGCCAGCGTTTTGTTACCTTTATTACAAACTAATAATCTTGACCCCAACTTATTAGTTTTATCTGTTGGAGCAGGAAGTTTGATGTGCTCGCATGTAAACGATCCGGGTTTCTGGATGTTCAAAGAATATTTTAATATCAGCCTGAAAGATACCTTTAAATCATGGACCGTAATGGAATCCTTAGTATCGGTTTTGGGAATTGTTTTCGTTTTTATTTTAAACTCTATAATACATTAATATCATGAATTTATTGCCTCAGGAAAAATTTGAAACCCTTGGCTTATCATTACCGCCAGCGCCTCAACCTCTTGGTATATATAAACCTTATTTAGTCGACGGAAAGTATTTGTATCTTTCTGGTCACGGCCCGGTTCGCGACGACAAATCTCTAATTATCGGAAGAATTGGCGACGATATGGATATCGAAGAAGGAAAACTGGCCGCAAGACAAGTTGGCTTAACGATGCTTTCGACAATTGTTACCAATTTTGGAAGCCTGAACAAAGTAAAAAGAGTTATAAAAGTTTTGGGAATGGTGAATTGCAACGGCGATTTCCTTAGACATCCCTACGTAATAAATGGCTGCAGCGAATTATTCGCCGAAGTTTGGGGACAAGAAAACGGAATTGGCGTAAGAAGCGCCGTAGGAATGGGATCTTTACCAGATAATATTCCCGTAGAAGTTGAAGCTGTTTTCGAATTATATTAAAAGATTTTTTTTAACCACAAATTATACAAATTTCGCAAATTAATTTTTACATACTGATTTGTGAAAATTTGCGGAATTTGTGGTTGAAAAACTAATCTGTAGCAAAAATTTAAACACATAGAAACATAGATTTTATTGTAACTTTTAGAGGATATTTTAAAAACTAGCTTTCACACATAGCTATGTTTGTTAATGCAAGTGAAACGCCTATTATGCGGCTTCAAAAACTATGTTTCTATGTGTTAAAAAAATAAGCGCTACGTTTATAAATCTTTTGAATCTGTAAATCCCGATAGCTATCGGGAGTGACAAAAAAACAAAAACCATGAATACAAATACATCACAAACAAGAATTGCAACTTTCGGAGAATTATTACTTCGGATGAATGTTGCCAATGGAGACCGGTTTACGCAGGCCAATGAAATAAAAGTTCATGTGGGCGGAGCCGAAGCCAATGTTTGTGTTTTACTTTCTCAACTCGGCATTCAAACCGATTATATCACGAGATTACCCCAAAATGATTTGGCACAATTGACTTTAAACGAACTGCAGAAATACAAAGTAAACACTTCAAAATGTGTTTACGGCGGAGAACGTTTGGGATTGTATTTTGTCGAAGCCGGAAATCAAATCAGGCAATCGCAGGTTATTTACGACCGAAGCAATTCGTCTTTTGCAACTATTCAAAAAGATCAAATCAATTGGGATTTGGCTTTCGCCGATGTCACTCATTTTCATTGGTCAGGAATAAGTCCGGGCGTTTCAAATGAAGCCGGTTTGGTTTGTAAAGACGCTATTCTTTCGGCACATAAAAAAGGATTAACTATTTCTTCCGATTTTAATTACCGATCAAAATTGTGGCAATACGGAAAAGATCCGTCTGAAATTATGCCCGATTTGCTACAATACAGTACGATAACCGTTGCAGATATAGACGCGATTGAAATTTACTTCAGAATAAAAACCGATAAAAACGAATCGGATGCCAATCGTTTCAGGAAAACATTCGAATTATTAAAAGAAAAAATGCCATTCCTAAAAACCCTCGCCATGAGTTTTAGAAAATCAGACGGACTGGCACATTTATACAAAGGAATGTTATTTCACGAAGGTCATTTTTATGAAACAAAAGAATACAAAATACATTTGGTAACCGATCAAATTGGTTCCGGTGACGCCTTCAACGCAGGATTATTATACGGATTATCCAACAAATTATCTGCACAGGAATGCATCGATTGGGCAACTGCCTGCGGCGTGATCAAACAAAGTATTCACGGAGATTTCGCCATGAGCAATCCAACAGAAATAAGTCATTTTATTACAAATGGCGCGAGTAACAGAATCAATAGATAAAATTATATTTAAGCATATGTACAGCATTTTAAAAGCACAAGGCGTACTTCCGTTAGTAACACAAATCAATATTGAAACAGCCAAAATTGTGCTGCAGTCTGCCGCAGATGCCGGTATAAAAATTATCGAATTTGCCGCTCGTGCCGATAATGCTAAAGAAGTTTTCACTCAAATGGTTGCCTTTAAAAAAGCAAATAATTTGGATGTAAAAATTGCCGTTGGTTCTATTTTGAGCGTTGATGATGCCGAAACATTTTATCAATTGGGCGCAGATTGTATCGTTTGTCCGCATACCGATCCTGAAATTGGTAACTATTGTTTCAAAAATAATATTTACTGGATTCCGGGCGCAGCAACTTTAAACGAAATACTGCATGCCAATAAATTAGGTGCTGATGTTGTAAAACTTTTTCCTGCCGATAAAATTGGCGGACCTGGATATGTAAAAGCCATTAGAGCGCCGTTTCCAAATTTAAGAATAATGCCAACCGGAGGTGTAACGTTAGAAGAAAGCAACCTGAAATCATGGTTCAAATCCGGCGTTGTTTGCGTTGGAATTGGCTCTAATTTATTTTCGAAAGAAATGCTTTTGAGCTTAACTTATGAAGAATCACTTCAGGCTTTTCAAAATTTAATTGAAGTGGTAGAAAAAACAAGAAACTAGATTATGCAAAAAAATTGGTGGAAAATTAATTCCGAAACTCGTCCCGATACCCCGTTTTTGGCTGTTTACGAAGATCGTATCCGGTTTAATCTCGAGCGACTTATTAAAGCTGTAAACGGTGACACTCAAAAATTAAGACCTCACATCAAAACACATAAAATTGGTGAAATTCTGGAGTTGTTTAAAATTTACAACATCAAAAAAGTAAAATGCGCCACAATTGCCGAAGCCGAACTTGCTGCGATTCATGAAATTCCGGATGTGCTTCTCGCCTATCAGCCTGTTGGTGCAAAAAAAGAAAGATGGCTTTTGTTGCTTCAAAAATATCCAAATATTCAATTTTCGACTATTGTTGACAATTTAGAATCGGCGAAAGCCTTAAATGAAATTGCTGAGAAAAATAAGCTTTCGCTAAATATTTATCTCGATTTAAATGCCGGAATGAACAGAACCGGAGTTTCAATTTCAGACCAATGGAGCGATTTGGCAACTGAAATTATTTCATTAAAAAACATTCATTTTACAGGAATTCATATTTATGACGGTCACCTAAAAGGAAGTGTTGAAGAACGAAATATTCAGGCTTCAAAATCCTTTTCGATCATTAAAAAAGAATTGGAGAAAATACAGCAAAAAATAAATTACGAATTAAAAATTGTTGCAGGAGGATCAAATACATTTCCGTTTTATGCCACTCAGGAAAATGTAGAATCAAGTCCGGGAACTTTTGTTTTTTGGGATTCAAATTATCAGATTAATTTACCGGAACAGGAATTTAAACCTGCTTTGGTGATTGTGGGAACTATAATTTCAAAACCAACAAATGCAACGCTTTGTGTTGATATTGGATACAAAGCCGTTTCATCAGAAAACCCGATTGATAAAAGATTAGTGATTTTAAATGATGAAAATTTAATCCCAATTTCCCATTCAGAAGAACATTTGATTGTAGAAAATCGAGGTAAAAATCAATATAAAATTGGCGATACCGTTTATGCACAGCCGTATCATGTTTGCCCAACCTGCGCGCTTTATGATTCCGTTCAGGTGATCAACAAAGAACATCAAATTTGCGATCAATGGCAAGTTGTGGCACGAAGCAGAAAAATTAATATCTAGCAGCAGAAAAAGGAGAATAAAGAAAAAGAATAGAAAATAGAGCGAAGAACAAAGAGAATAGGCCTCATAATAACACTTATAGAGAACCTCTGTGCCTTTGGACCTTTGTGCCTTTGTGCCTTAAAAAAAATAATATGTTTATAATAGACGCCCATTTAGACCTGAGCATGAATGCGATGGAATGGAATCGAGATTTAAGAAATGATGTACCCACTTTGCGTCATCTCGAAAAAGGAATGACGGATAAACCGGATCGTGAACGTGCAACGGTTTCGTTTCCGGATTTGCGACGCGGTAATATCGGAATTGTAGTCGCTACTCAAATTGCACGTTTTGTAAAACCTGACAGCATTATTCCCGGTTGGAATTCTCCCGAACAAGCCTGGGCGCAAACACAAGGACAATTGGCGTGGTACAAAGCGATGGAAGAAGCCGGAGAAATCACATCGATTACCGATAAAAAGTCACTTCAAAAACAAATTGATTTATGGAATGACGGAACGCCAAACGATAAAAAACCAATTGGTTACATTTTGAGTTTAGAAGGCGCCGATTCTATTATTGATATTTCATATCTCGAAAAAGCATACAATTACGGATTACGCGCGATTGGTCCGGCACATTATGGCCCGGGACGCTACGCAAACGGAACAGACGCCACGGGAAAAATGAACCAAAACGGTCTTGATTTATTGAAAGAAATGGAACGTTTGAATATTATTCTGGATGCCACACATTTATGCGACGATGCTTTTTGGCAGGCTTTAGATCATTATAACGGACCTGTTTGGGCGAGTCATAACAATTGCAGAAGTCTGGTTGATCACAATCGCCAATATAGCGACGAAATGATCAAAGCCTTGATTTCGAGAAGTGCTGTTATTGGCGGCGCTTTAGATGCGTGGATGCTGGTTCCGAATTGGGAAAGAGGAGTTTCGACTCCTTTAGGAATGAATTGCGATCTTGAAACGGTTTTCAAACACATGGATCACATTTGTCAACTGGCAGGAAATGCAAATCACATTGGCGTAGGTTCAGATTTGGATGGCGCTTTTGGTACAGAACAATCTCCATATGATTTAAATACGATTGCTGATTTGCAAAAATTGGTTTTGATATTTAAAAACAACGGCTATTCTGATGAAGATTTGAATAAAATCTTCCATCAAAACTGGATTAATTTTTTAATGAAGAATTGGGATTAGATAATATTCGGCAAGGAATATGAAAATTGTTTTTTTGCCACGAATTTCTCTAATTTTCTCTAATTTTTATTTTGAAATTGCTTAGGAATTAGCCACATATTTACACAGATTTTTTAATCAGTACAATTAAAATAATTCGGGGTAATTCGAGAAATTCGTGGCAAACTTTTTTATATTATTAAATAAAAACTAAACTTGGAACTGCCTTTTTATACGCTTGTAATTTTGCGTCTTTTGGATCAACTTCCGTGACAACGTAATCAACCTCAGATAAATTGGCAATTTTCATTTTGAGAACCGTATCTAGTTTTTCTGAAATAGTTAAAATCGCTGTTTTTTCAGAAGCCTGAATCATTGCTTTTTTTACCTGAACGGTTTCCCAGTCAGAATCTGAGAATCCGCCTTCGATATCCAAAGCGTTGGTTCCTAATATTAATAAATCGACTTTAATATTGGCCAATTGATTATAAACATCGCCGCTCACACACATTTGGCTGTAAGATGAAATGCTGCCGCCAATCATGATAATTTTCACATTGGGTTTGTCCAGAAGTTCAACCGCAGATAAAACGGTAACGGTAAAAATAGTAAGATTTAAATCATTAGGAATTAAGCGAATGAACTCACGAATTGTGGTTCCACCGCCAATTAATAAAACCATGCCGTCATGAAGTAAGCCTAGCGTTTTTTGTGCAATAATTTGTTTTGATTCGCCTGCATATGTTTGATTGGATGAAGAATGATGGTACGCTTTTGTCATCGCGCCGCCTTTGACTTTAATCAATAACGATTCTGATTCAAGTTCATTAATATCGCGTCTAACAGTATCTTCTGAAACAAATAATTTAGCCGAAAGCGTTTCAAAACTTACACGGGTATGCAAGTTAATCTCTTTTAAAATAAGATTTTTACGTTCTTCCTTGCTATAGTTTACCACTTCATTATCGTTATTCATGCGAATTCTTTTTTTTGAACAAATGTAAACAATAAATGCAATATTCTTGCGAATCAAATTATAACACAACGTAATAAAAAAGTTAACAAGCCTAATTTAAAGAGTTTTATAACAAATTAAGAATTGCAAAAAAAATGCAACTTTATGTAACAAACCTTAAATTTGTTTAACCACCAAAAAAGTAACCATGCAAAAAAGTATATTTCTCTTTTTGATATTCTGTTATTCCTTCGGAAATGCTCAAAATGCTTCTAATAACAATTCGATAATTCCTGCTCCAAATTTTTATAAAGCAACAGGAGATAGTATTTTTTTAAACGGACAAATAAAAGTTGTTTTTGAAAAGAACAAGTTTAGTGCGAAAGAAGTAAAAACAGCACAGATTTTTGAAGCAGCAATTAACAAAAACGTATCTTCAAAAAAGAGCAATATTGAAGTTTTGTTTGTTACTCAAAATCCGTCTTCATCCTTAAAAAAAGAGGCTTATAAAATCAATATTTCGGCAAAAAAGATCACCGTTACCGGAAGTGAAGAAGGATTATTTTATGCTGTTCAGAGTTTATTACAGCTTTTTCCAAACCAATTCAAAAATCAGGAAATAAAATTGCCTTGCGTAACCATCCAAGACGAGCCCAGATACGACTACCGCGGGCTTCACCTTGATGTTTGCCGTCATTTTTTCCCGGTTGATGTTATAAAAGATTTTATTGCACAAATGTCCCGTTATAAGTTAAATAACTTTCATTGGCACTTAACAGACGATCAGGGCTGGAGAATCGAGATCAAAAAGTATCCAAAATTAACCGAAGTCGGATCGAAAAGAGCTCAGACTTTAGTGGGGAATAAATTTGAGAGATCACCCTATTTTTTTGACGGAAATCCGTATGGAGGATTTTATACACAGGAAGAAATTAAGGAAGTTGTAAAGTTTGCCGAAGAACATTATGTAAACATTATTCCTGAAATAGAAATGCCCGGTCATGCAACTGCGGCGGTTACTGCTTATCCAAATTTATCGTGTTTTCCAAACAGAAATTATAAAGTTGTTGAATATTGGGGCGTTTTTGAAGATATCTTTTGTGCCGGAAAAGAAGAAACTTTTACTTTTCTGGAAGATATTTTAACAGAAGTTATGGCTTTGTTCCCTAGTAAATACATTCATATTGGCGGAGACGAATGTCCGAAAACAAGATGGAAAGAATGCCCGAATTGCCAAAAACGAATCAAAGATCTCGGTTTGAAAAACGAACATGAATTACAAAGTTATCTCACCACCAGAATCGAAAAATTCCTAAATGCAAACGGAAGACAAATTCTGGGCTGGGACGAAATGCTCGAAGGCGGGCTCGCACCAAATGCCGCTGTAATGTCCTGGCGCGGAGAAGCGGGAGGAATTGCCGCTGCAAGACAAAAACACAACGTAATTATGAATCCGGAACAAGTTGTATATCTGGATTATAATCAGGGATATTCGCCAAATGAACCTTTAACGATTGGAAGATTAACGACAGTTGAGAAAATTTATAATTACAATCCAACTCCGGTGGATAGTTTAACTGTTAAGGAGCAAAAATATATTATGGGCGTTCAGTCTAATCTTTGGTCGGAATATTTGACAAGTCCGGCTAAATTGAATTATATGCTTTATCCAAGAATATTTGCTTTAGCAGAAATTGCCTGGACAGAACCTCAAAACAAAAATTACAACAATTTTATTTTAGACAGAATTCCGCATCATTTAGAAAAACTAGACACGCAAAAAAGATTATATAAAGTTCCATCGCCTTTTGGCGCGAATGAAACAGCATTAATCGCATCAAAATATGTTTTGGATTTAAAACCAACTATCAAAAATGGACAAATTTTCTACACCATTGACGGTTATAATCCAGATGAAACCGCAGAACTTTATACAAAACCCGTAACGATAAATATTCCGAAAGGAGAATATAGAATTATAAAAATTATTCAGATTAATTCTGACGGAAGAAGAAGTTCCATCAATAAAATAGTAGTTCAAAATCCGGATATAAAATCGGCTTTAACCATAAAACCAATCAAGAAAGGTTTAAAGTTTGATTATTTTACAGGAACATTATTTCAGCAAACACAGGATTTAGAGTTGGCAAAACCTGTTAACTCAGGCATTTTTGAAGGCGCAATAAGCAGTGAAAAATGGAAATCGAAAACAGAGCGTTATATCGGCTTAAAATTCGACGGATATATCTATATTCCGGAAACGGCCAATTATACGATTTCAACGCTTTCAGATGACGGATCGAAGCTTTTTATCGACAATGAATTAGTTGTTAATAATGATGGTATTCATTGGCTCAATGAAGCGTATGGCGCTGTAAAACTTGAAAAGGGTTTTCATAAAATCAACATCAGCTATTTTGATCAGATTGGCGGAACAACTTTAAGCTGTTTTATTCAAGAGGAAGGAAAAGAAAAACAGGAAATTAGTGCTTCGCAATTATATTATGAATAAAAAAAAGACGCATTTGCTGTAGCTAATGCGTCTTTTATTATGCAAATCTATTTAGATATTGCTTTGCTGATATTTTTAAAATCGTCATCTTTTAAATTATATGCAAAACCGGCACCGTAAAAATAGTAAACCGGATTTCCCGTTTTAGCATTTACAACATCTAAATATTTGTTACCATTCATACTTACATAGCGTAAATAGAATATATCTTCGTTGTTAAGAATCTTCTTTTCCAAATCTTCATCTCTAATAAACTGATACTTGTATTTGTAATCTTCTACTAGTTTTTTAAGATCCTTTTCGTCTCTAAGTTTTTCAGTTCCTTTCCATGGATTATATTCCATCATATAAGCTTCCGGAATATAAAGTGTGTTTTCTTTTAGATTCTTAACTTCCGGAGTTGTAAAATCATCATAAAGTCCTGAATGCTCACCTTTACTGATAATTTGGTTTATCTTCTGAAAGTAATTTTTCAGCATTCCCAAATTAGTATTTGTAAAACTTTGCTCCGTATACATCCTATCGTAAAGAATGCCAATTTTCTCATCTGATCTGGCCCCTGCCATCGCATCTACTAAAAATTTATTATTAACGCTAAGCGGAAATCTTGCTATATAAGTTAAATGTTCATTGAAAAGCATGCTCAATTTTCTATTGTATTTTTTATCATCTGATTTCAGTTTAGCAAATCCTTTATCGAATTTTTCTTTATCCAAAATTCGTATTGCAAAATTGGTATGAATGTAAACGGTACCTTTTCCGCTTATAGTAATATCTCCAATAAATTTAGCGATTGAATATTTGCCATCTCCATAATCAGCAATATTAAAATCTTTAAAGTCAACAATTTTATAAGGAGTAACTGTCCAAACTTCTTTCAAAATTTTTTCGTAGTCTTCTTTTTTGTTTACTTGTGGCAAAACAAAAACCGTAGTTGTCGCTTTAAATTTTTCAAGTTCGCCTTTTTCAAATGGTTCATTCGCTCCTCTGTAAGATGCCGTTACGGCAATTTGTGAATAATTTTTAATGCTCAGGATTAGCATTGTAATAAGTAAAATTCTTTTCATTTAATTTGTTTTTGTCTTGATTTCGGGACTAAAGATAATATTATTAAAGTTGAAATAACTGCATAAAAAAACGCATCAGCCGTGGCTGATGCGTTTTTTATTATTTAAAACTATTTCTTAAAATTATCCTTTTAAGCTTGCAGATAAATATTCACGGTTCATACGCGCGATATTTTCAAGAGAAATTCCTTTCGGACATTCTACTTCGCAAGCTCCGGTGTTGGTACAGTTACCAAAACCTTCATGATCCATTTGATGTACCATGTTTAATACACGATCAACAGCTTCAATTTTACCTTGTGGCAATAAAGCATATTGAGATACTTTTGCAGCAACGAACAACATTGCCGATGAGTTTTTACAAGTTGCAACACAAGCTCCACAACCAATACAAGCAGCTGCATCAAATGATTTATCTGCATCGTGTTTGTTAATCGGAATTGTATTGGCATCGATTGTATTTCCTGAAGTATTTACCGAGATAAATCCGCCAGCGTGCTGAATTCTGTCAAAAGAACTTCTGTCAACAACTAAATCTTTAATTACCGGGAAAGCTTTTGCTCTAAATGGCTCGATAAAAATCGTGTCACCATCTTTAAACATACGCATGTGTAACTGACAAGTTGTTACTCCTCTGTCTGGCCCGTGTGCTTCTCCATTGATGAATAAGGAACACATTCCGCAAATTCCTTCACGACAATCGTGGTCAAATGCTACTGGCTCTTCTCCTTTGTTGATTAATTGCTCGTTAAGAACATCAAGCATTTCAAGGAAAGACATATCTGGTTCGATTCCGTCGATTGGATATTCAACGATTCCCCCTTTATCCTGGGCGTTTTTCTGACGCCATATTTTTAATGTAAGTTTCATTTTCTATAAGTTTTAAGTATTAAGAAATAAGTATTAAGACTTTTTCAGAATACTATTTATAACTACGCTGTACTAATTTAATGTTTTCGTAAACCAGAGGTTCTTTGTGTAATACAGCATCGCTTGGTTTTCCTTTGTATTCCCAGGCTGCAACGTATGCAAAGTTTTCGTCATCACGAAGTGCTTCTCCTTCTTCTGTTTGGTATTCTTCACGGAAGTGACCTCCACAAGATTCATTACGGTGTAATGCATCTTTCGCGAACAATTCTCCTAACTCTAAGAAATCGGCAACACGTGTCGCTTTCTCTAATTCCTGATTAAATTCGTTAGCGCTTCCAGGAACTTTTACATCTTTATAAAACTCTTCACGTAAAGCGGCAATTTCTTCGATAGCTTCAGTTAAACCTTTAGCATTACGAGCCATACCAACTTTATCCCACATGATTTTTCCTAATTTCTTATGGAAATAATCTACAGAATGAGTTCCTTTATTATTGATAAATCTATCAATTTGATCTTTTACTTCTTTTTCTGCTGCTACGAATTCCGGTAAATCTGTAGAAATTGGCCCCATTTTAATATCCGGAGCTAAATAATCTCCAATAGTATAAGGTAACACAAAATATCCATCAGCTAAACCTTGCATCAAAGCAGAAGCTCCAAGTCTGTTTGCTCCGTGATCAGAGAAGTTAGATTCTCCAATTGAGAAACATCCAGGAATTGTAGTCATTAAGTTATAATCAACCCAAGTTCCACCCATTGTGTAGTGAACCGCAGGGTAAATCATCATTGGTGTTGTATAAGGATCTTCGTCAACGATTTTATAATACATTTGGAATAAGTTTCCGTATTTACTTTTCACGATTTCAGCTCCTAATTTTGTTACCAAAGCAGCATCATTAGCATCTAAACCTTTTACGAAAGCTTCTTCAGTTCCGTAACGTTTAATTGCCGCAGCAAAGTCCAAGTAAACTGCTTCTCCCGTTTTGTTAACTCCAAAACCAGCATCACATCTTTCTTTAGCAGCACGAGATGCAACGTCACGAGGCACTAAGTTACCAAAAGCAGGATATCTTCTTTCTAAAAAATAATCTCTTTCAGCTTCAGACAAATCTGTTGCTTTTTTCTTTCCTTCACGGATAGCTTTTGCATCTTCTAGTTTTGCAGGAACCCAAATACGACCGTCATTACGTAACGATTCAGACATCAAAGTCAGTTTTGACTGGTGATCTCCAGAAACCGGAATACAAGTTGGGTGAATTTGTGTGTAACAAGGATTTGCGAAAAATGCTCCTTTTTTATGAATTTTCCAAGCTGCTGTTGCGTTACTTCCCATAGCATTTGTTGACAAGAAAAATACGTTTCCGTATCCTCCAGAACCAACTACTACTGCGTGAGCAGAATGTCTTTCTATTTCTCCTGTAATTAAGTTACGAGCGATAATACCTCTCGCTTTTCCGTTTACGATTACTATGTCCAGCATTTCGTGACGGTTGTACATTTTTATTTTTCCACGACCAATCTGACGGTTCATTGCAGAATAAGCTCCTAGCAATAACTGTTGTCCCGTTTGTCCTTGTGCATAAAAAGTACGGGAAACCAAAGTTCCTCCGAAAGAACGGTTGTCTAAAAGTCCGCCATATTCACGAGCCAATGGAACTCCTTGAGCCACACACTGGTCAATAATATTGGCAGAAACTTCAGCCAAACGGTGAACGTTTGCTTCACGCGCACGGTAGTCACCCCCTTTTACAGTATCGTAGAACAATCTGTAAACAGAGTCACCATCACCTTTATAATTTTTTGCTGCATTGATTCCCCCTTGTGCTGCAATAGAGTGTGCACGACGAGGCGAATCCTGAAAGCAGAAAGCTTTTACGTTATATCCCTGCTCAGCCAAAGTAGCCGCAGCCGAACCTCCAGCCAAACCTGTACCAACAATGATAATATCTAAATTACGCTTGTTAGCAGGGTTTACTAAATTAATATGATCTTTATAATCTGTCCATTTGTCCGATATTGGGCCGTGTGGAATTTTTGAATCTAATGCCATTATAATTTATATTAATTATTGAAATGATGAAATAATGCGATAATTACGAAAGCAGCCGGTACAACAACAGCGAACCAGTAACCTACTTTACTTAAAAATCTTGAATATTTGTTGTGCATTCCCATTGATTGAAGAGAAGATGCAAATCCATGCCAAAGGTGAAAACCTAATAACACAAAAGAAATACAATACAATCCTGTGCGAATTGGATCGTGAAATTTATGAACTAACTCTCCATAATATCTTGTAGCATCAGGTGCCGTTCCGTTTACATATTTATAAGCAACTTCAGGAAACCAAAAATCATAAAAGTGCAATCCTAAGAAAGCTAAAATAACCAATCCGGAAATAATCATATTTCTAGAACTCCATGAAGCATTTGCAGCTCCGTTGTAATTTGCGTAAGCAATTGGTCTAGCAGCTCTATTTTGAGCAGTAAGTACAAATCCCATAACAAAATGGAAAATTACTCCGAATGCCAAAACAGGTTGCATTACATATTGAATTAGCGGATTGTAACCCATAAAGTGAGAAGCTTCGTTAAAAACATCTTCACTAAGAATAGAAATGAAATTTAAGGTAACATGCAGCGCTAAAAACGTGATTAAGAATATTCCCGAAAGAGCCATAGCCACTTTCTTTAAGATGGAAGCATTCAATAGTGCAGATTGTGCCATAAGTGTTTAAGTAGTTTGTTTTAAAAAATTAGACAAAAATAAGTCAATTAACAAAGAACTACAACCATTTCGTTGTTATTTATAATGATTTTAAAATAGACTACGTAATACGTATTTTTACGTATTAAAAATACTTAATATCAAATAATTTTATTATAAAAAACTAAAAACGCATACTTTACAGAAATTATTTAACAGTAATACCCACTATCTGACTCTCACAAAACTTTATCAAATTATTATTTTAATCAAACATTTAATTTATTTTCTTCAAAAGTGTTCGCTCATCGCAATTTTATAGCCGAAAAAAATGGTCATTCCATTGCATAATTTTACCTTTATCAGCTTCAAAAAAAATCAGAATGAAAACAGGAATAGACGCTATATCATTTGATGTAGCCAACATACATTTACCTATAAAAACTTTGGCTGTTGCCAGAAATATTGAACCGGAAAAACTAGAAAAAGGTCTCGGATTAATTAAAATGACTTTACCGGACGTTCATCAGGATGCGGTTGTTTATGGAGCAAATGCTTTAACTAAACTTATTCTTGAGCATGAAATAAACTTAAACGAGATTAGCCGGATTTATGTTGGAACCGAAAGCGCCATCGATAGCTCAAAACCAATCAGTTCTTATTTAATTAATTTAATGGAACAAAAATTTGGCGAAGATTCTCTTGCCGAATGTGATGTTGTCGATTTTACTTTTGCCTGTATTGGCGGTGTTGACGCTTTGCAAAACTGCGTTGATTTTGTAAAACTGAATCCAACAAAAAAAGCTATTGTGGTTACAACTGATTTTGCAAAATACGATTTAAACTCTACGGGTGAATATACACAAGGCGCTGGAGCATTGGCAATGTTAGTAACTTCGAACCCAAGAATTATTGCTTTTGATGAAAATTGGGCAACAAGCACAAAAGGAGTTTTTGACTTTTTTAAACCTTACAGAACTATATCCAAAGGCGCCATTACAAAAAACGAAAACAACGATCCGTGGTTTGAGAATTTAGAAGCTGAAATTGAAGTTCACAAAGACCAGCCTGTTTTTGACGGTCAATATTCAAATCAATGTTATATGGACCGTACGCGAAATGCTTACTTCTCCTTTAAAAAATTAAAAAACACAACCGAAACCTTATACAATACCTGGAATAGCATTATCATGCACTTGCCATATTCTTTTCAGGGACGCAGAATGTTGTCTGAAATTTACGCTTTAGACAGTGCCGATAAAATCATTGCAGAAAATATTGAGCCGGCAGATTATCAGAATAAAATTAAAGAAGTGGGAAAATCGGATGAATACAAAAAATTTGTAACCGAGAAATTACAACCTGCAGAATTGGCTTCTTCTTTAATAGGAAACCTTTATACAGGATCTATTTTCATGGGATTATTATCTACTTTGGCCCATTATTATGATACTAAAAAAGAAGTTTCAGGAACTAAATTCGGATTTCTGGCTTACGGAAGCGGATCGAAATCAAAAGTTTTTGAAGGAACAATTCAACCAAATTGGCAATCGGCTTTAGCCAAAACCAAACTTTTTGAAAATCTGGAAGAAAGCGTCGAAATTGGTTTTGAAACTTATGAAAGTCTGCATAAAAAAGAACAAAAACAAAGTATTCGAACTCCTAAAAACGAATGGGTTTTGGATCGAATAGAAAAAGAAATCCCTAATTTGATTGGGGCGAGATATTATAAATGGATTGATTAAGAAATTCCATTTTTTCTAAATTCCAAATTCCAATTAATTAAATACGCAGAACCTTTGTCAAAGTTTGAAGCTTTGACAAAGGTTTTTTATTTATGTGCGTTGTGAGAGATATTAAATTTCTTCACTCCGTCTTTCCTTATTTTTTAAAATAAACTATAATTTAAAGGGTTTCCACTTTTCTTTTTTTGTTTTTCTTTCTGCGCCAATACCTTTTGGCATTTCGTATAAATCATTAATAGACTGATCAATTTCTGTAGCATTTTTTAATGATATTATTTTTGCATTTTCCTCGGTATGATCTTCTTGTCCACATAGAAATTGCCAATCTCCTTCAACATCATGGCTTGCATATAAAATATCCCGTTCGTGATTAAAAACATGATTACATACAAAACAGGAAGTGTTTTCAGGTTCTATAAAATCAAATCTATTATTTGGGGTTTTGTTCTGTCCGAAAATATTCAAAAAAGCCATAATCAGTAAGATTGAAAAGTAATATTTCACATTCATAGTCATTAAATTTATAAAAATCAACGTATTACAAATTTACCAAAATTACTTTATCAAATTACTTCCTCGCCAATTACTTTAAAACACAATCTTAACCTTTGTCAAAGTTCCAAACTTTGGCAAAGGCTTTTTTTGTAAGTATTTATTTAAAAATATTTTGTAGTTTTATCAAAGTAGTATCCGAAAAACTTATAGAGTAGGAAAATCCAAAAAACAAACCATTATGAAAAATTTCCAAAAATTAACAAAAGAAGAACTAAAATCAATTAACGCTGGTACCAGCACAACTTGCATACCATGGCAGCTCTGTAACGGTCAGGAAGCTACTTTTTATACCATCAACTCATGCGGCTGGTACTTATACAAAACAGCAACAGGCAGCATCTGTATGGAATATGGAGCATCGTAAAACTTACCTGTCCTTATTAATTCATATTTGAAAAACTTATAAGTAAAAACCAAAAAACAAACTATTTATGAAAAATTTAGAAAAATTATCATCACAAAAATTATCAAAAGAAGAATTAAAATCAATTAATGCCGGAACTCCAACCTGCGTACCATATCCAATATGTGCCGGTGACGAAGTCTCTTATTACGGAAGAAACATATGCGGTTGGTATTTATTCAGAACAGCAACAAATAGTATCTGTATGGAATACGCTCTATAATAAAAACAATAATCAATTATTAAAACTGCTATTAACAATAGCAGTTTTTTTATGTTTAAACTTTTTATCGCTGAAAAGTTTAAACATAAATCGTAAACTTATTATGCGATAAAGTAAAACAAAGATTTTCATAAATTAACACGTTCTCAACTCTTCTGCGATTTGTGGTGACTTCGATACTTTTCAAATTATTTGCCTCCGAAAACTGCATTATCTTTTCTATTAATTGTCTTCCAATTCCTTTTCCACGATGGTTTTTCTCAATAAAAAATTCCTGAATTTCTCCTACTAATCGGCAATGATGCAAAAGGTTTTGCGTGTGGAAAGTGATAAAACTTAAAACTTCATTTTCATTTTCGGCTATTAAATACAAATTGTTCGGATTTGAAATATTTTCATTGAATATTTCTTTGAATACTTTGAAATCTAATTCTTCATTTTCGAGTTCGCATATTGATTTGTAGATAAAATCTAAGTCTTTGTTTTCTACCTTTCTTATTTGAAGATTTGAAGTCATATATTTATCTTGAAATTAGGTAACAATCTACCTTTGTGAAAGTCTTTAACTTTGATAAAGGTTAGTCATCAAATTCATCCTCATTAAAATTCAGTTCCATTATCGGCAAATATCGATCTTTCATGGAAGTTTCGATTTGCCCGACTTTTATAAAACCGAATTTAATATAAAAATCTTCAGCATTTGGTTCTGAGTTTAAAATTACTTTTTGAGCGTCGCTATTTTTCATTCGAACAAGAAAATCATTCATTACTATTTTTCCGAATCCTTTGCCAATAAAATCAGGCAAAACAAATAAATTATCCAGTTTTATAGTGTTTTCACTTTCGTGGAAGAATGAATAATAACCAATAATTTTATTATCAACAATTAAATTGTAAACAGATTTAGTTTCGACATATTCTTTTGAAACTGTTAAGAATTGAGACCAGATTTCGATTTGCTCTTCAGAATATCCCCAATGTGCTTTTGACTTTTTGGTTATTTCTGTGAGGATTTTGTGATCGTGGGGATTTGCTTTTTTTATGATCATTTTATCATTAAATATGAATTTATATTTTGATAACAATATACAAATTACCCTAATCGAAAATTCATTTTCATTGTTAACTTCAAGATAAAAAAAGCCGAAACATACAGTTTCGGCTTTTCTACAATTTCAGGATTTACTTTTATTCTTTACCTTCTAATTCTATATTAAAATGCCAAGGATGTTTATACAAAACTTTTAGATCTTCAATATTTGTATTTCTACTAATTCTCGATTCACCATCGTAACCAGTATTAAAACAAAATCCAGATCCATCTTTCGTATTACCTGTACTACTAGAACTAATACCCAACTTTTCTCCATCTACTAGATACCAATAAAAAATATAAGTTTTATTGGCTTGTAAAAAAAGATTTAGTTTTTGTAAATCAAATGGA
Source organism: Flavobacterium sp. MMLR14_040 (assembly GCF_033657265.1). NCBI lineage: Bacteria > Pseudomonadati > Bacteroidota > Flavobacteriia > Flavobacteriales > Flavobacteriaceae > Flavobacterium > Flavobacterium sp. MMLR14_040. The sequence goes on from NZ_JAWVWO010000010.1 coordinate 63,604, forward strand.
ATAAAACCTCCGCTAAACTGACCAGAAACAGATGTAGTAGTTGTTGCTAAAATCTTAAGATTCACATCTCTGATAATCAATTTAAGCTCAACCGGCTTATTATACTCTTGACGATCTTCATCATATGAAAAACCTTCAAAAAGATGGATATTAAAAGAAGAGGGAACTAGGTCTTTATCTACAATAATTACCTGTCCTGTTGCTACATTCCTATCATATGGCAAAAGATCAGGAGCAGTAATTCTATTGTCACCTCCAAACCATTTCCATGCGTTTGTTTCTGTACATGATCTAAATTTACTAACATTCATATATTCAAACTTTACCTGATACACTTTTTCTAATCCAGATTCAGACTTTACAGTAAAACTTACAGGAGATGAATAATCTTTAATTGTTTTTGGATCAGGTGTAATTGAAGCATATTTTGAAATTTTCAAATCAACAGTTAAATTCTCCAAATCAACAAATTCCGGCAATCTTTTACTGATTATTCCGGTTTTCTCATCAATTGTAGCGTTTGTCAAAAAATTTGATGCGTTGATATTAAACTCTAAAAGAGAATTACCAGCGCCTGGTTCTCTGTTTATTTCAATTTTATAAACTTTTTGATCTCCATTTGCTGCAGTAACGGTCAAAGAAAACGGACCTGTTATCGATTTAATTGTCGCTGGATCAGGACTAATTGTCGCTCCTTCAGCTAGAACAACAGTCAAACTTATATCGTTTAATTCAAAATCAGTATCAACTTTACCACTTATAGAAGTTTCGGTAATGTCAAATTGTTTAGAAAGCTGCCCTTTCGTTACGGTAAATGATATTATCTTATTATCAGCACTCAATACTTCATCTGAAGCGCATGACACCATTAAGAAAATAATAAATAAAAAAGTTGTAAATCGAAGTAATTTTGTTTTCATTAATTGTTTTGTTTTGGATTATTACATAAATCTTTGTTTGAAATCATATTAATTATACATTTTAATCCTATCGAAGCAGGTATTTTTTTTTGAGAAATGTAAATTGGAATATAATTTAAAACAAACGCAAATATGGTCATTTAGAAATTAGTTCCTTTACGGGAAGCCGTATTTTGTTAAATATACTTACAAAGAATTCCTAACTCTAAAACACAGCGAATTTACCTTTTATTAGTTTGATCAATAATAGAAAAACAAATAAGAAAACTTTAATAAACCAATTATATCATCTTCTGTAAAAATCACTAATTTTGAAAATCGAAGTTCAAAAATCAATTTTTATGAAATATCATCAAATAAACAGCGCTCTTTTTGTAAAAAATCGCAGAAAATTCACGGCAGAAATGAAACCTAACAGTGTTGCCGTTTTCAACTCAAATGACATTTATCCAATTAGTGCAGATAGTACTTTGCCCTTTGCTCAACACAGAGATATTTTTTATCTGAGCGGTGTAGATCAGGAAGAAAGTGTTTTGCTTTTGTTTCCGGATGCGCCGTATGAAAATCAAAAAGAGATTCTTTTCCTGAAAGAAACCAGTGAACATATCGCTATCTGGGAAGGCGAAAAACTAACTAAAGAACGCGCTTTTCAGGTTTCTGGAATCAGAACTGTTTATTGGTTGCAAGATTTTCATAAAGTTTTGAACGAAATGATGACGTATGCCGACACAATGTACATTAACACAAACGAACATTACCGCGCAACTGTTGAAACAGAAACTCGCGAAGCTCGTTTTGTAAAATGGTGGAAAGAGCGTTATCCTGCGCATAATGTCGCAAAAAGCAACCCAATTTTGCAGCGCATTCGTTCTGTAAAAGAAAGTGAAGAAATCGATTTGATTCAGCAAGCTTGTGATATTACAGAGAAAGGTTTCCGTAGATTGCTTTCGTTTGTGAAACCAAATGTTACGGAATATGAAATTGAAGCCGAATTGGCTCACGAATTCATCCGCAACCGTTCTAAAGGTTTTGCTTATACGCCAATTATTGCTTCTGGAAATAATGCGAATGTTTTGCATTACATCGAAAACAATCAGCAATGTAAAGCAGGAGATTTAATTTTGTTGGATGTCGCGGCAGAATATGCCAATTATTCTAGCGATATGACGAGAACGATTCCGGTTTCGGGAAGATTTTCTGATCGTCAAAAAGCGGTTTACAATGCGGTTTTAAGAGTTAAAAATGAAGCTACAAAAATGTTGGCTCCGGGAACACTTTGGAAACAATATCATATTGAAGTGGGTAAAATCATGACTTCAGAATTACTTGGCTTAGGTTTAATTGACAAAGCTGATGTTCAGAACGAAAACCCTGATTGGCCAGCTTACAAAAAATATTTCATGCACGGAACTTCTCACCATATGGGTCTTGACACGCACGATTACGGATTACTTCATGAACCAATGAAAGCGAATATGGTTTTTACGGTTGAACCGGGAATTTATATTCCGGCAGAAGGTTTCGGAATTCGTTTGGAGGACAATCTTGTGGTTCAGGAAAAAGGAGAACCTTTTAACTTAATGCGTAATATTCCGGTTGAAGTGGATGAAATCGAGAGTTTGATGAATGAATAAATAGAATAAAATAAAGCCCTTAATAATTTAGATTATTAAGGGCTTTTAAATTTATAAACGTTTATTTATCCGATTTTTGAAATCTGAAGATCCAATTGAAATTTACCATCAGCTTCGTTTCCGTTGATCAGTTCAAAAAGCTCTAAAGCTCTTCTTGCGTTTTTCTCTTCTTCTCTTTGCTCAGCAACATACCACATCATAAAATCTTCTGTAGCATAATCATTTTCAGCTCTACATTTTGCAATTACTTTATTGATTGCCTGAGTAACTGCAATTTCGTTTTGCAAAGCAATTTCAAATACTTCTCTAAAAGAAGCAAATTCTTGCTGTACTTCTGGAACAGATGGTGTAATTGCTATCCCTCCCATATCTGTAATGAATTTGAAAATTTTTAGAAAATGCTCTCTCTCCTCTTCAGCCTGCTTATAAAAATACGATGCTGTATTCGCATAACCATTTCTATCCAGCCATGCAGCCATAGCTAAATATTTATTAGAAGCGTCACTTTCTATTTTTGCTTGTAAATTCAATATATTTTCTATTCCTTCAACTAATGAAGTACTCGTTCTTAGTAAATCTTTCATAACCTTTAATTTTTATACGTGTAAAATTACAAAAATTAAAGACGCAACTGTAAAGGTCTGAAAATTTGGATTTAATCTAAGTAAGAATCTAAATAAGCTCGACGTTGACAGTATTACAAAGCAGGGAATGTAAAGTAAGGGTAAATTTAGTTCCATTTAACAAATCTCTTAGCTGCACTATTTCGCAGATCGTAAGATTTCTGGAAAAATTTCTTTTGGTAGTTTCAATCAATTGTGCGTCTGACTGATCAGACAAGTCATAAAGCATATTGAGAATATCAACGCTATTAACCTTTCTTTGAAAAATCAAAAAATCATGAATTTTATAACTAGACACAGTATCAACAAAATTGATAATTATACTATTAGTCAAATCACATTGATAACTGTATCCTTTTTCGGTTTCAAATAATATTTTGTTGGTCAAATCACTAACTAATGCCATTCTGATAAAATATAATAACAGTGCAAAAATATAGAATTTAAAGCAATAAAAAACATAATTAAGACTAATTTAAAATAACAAAATCATTTAATGTTCTTAAAAACAGCTGAAGTCTATCAAAAACTGTAACATTCAACAGTATTATTAGTCTAATTTTAAAAACAAAAAATTTAGAAATTATGCAAGCGCACGAAATAGATTATCAGATTTTTGGAGAAGAAATGCAGTACGTTGAAATTGAACTAGACCCGCAGGAAATTGTAATTGCCGAGGCCGGCAGCTTTATGATGATGGAAAACAACATTCAGATGGAAACAATATTTGGAGACGGTTCTCAACAACAAGGTTCCGGTTTGTTTGGCAAACTTTTAAACGCAGGTAAAAGAGTTCTTACTGGTGAAAGTTTGTTTATGACGGCTTTTTTAAATCAAGGCAACAGCAAAAGCAAAGTTTCGTTTGCATCGCCATATCCCGGAAAAATTCTCCCTATTGATTTAACGCAATTTCAAGGTAAATTTATCTGTCAAAAAAGCTCTTTTTTATGCGCTGCAAAAGGCGTTTCTGTCGGAATAGAATTCTCTCAGAAATTAGGACGCGGATTATTTGGTGGAGAAGGTTTCATTATGCAAAAAATCGAAGGAGACGGAATGGCATTTGTACATTCGGGCGGAACAATGGCAAAAAAAGAACTAGCGACAGGTGAAGTCTTAAAAGTAGATACGGGTTGTATTATTGGCTTTACTAAAGATGTAGATTATGATATTGAATTTATAGGCGGAATCAAAAACTCTATCTTTGGCGGAGAAGGTTTATTTTATGCAACCTTAAAAGGTCCGGGAACCGTTTATATCCAATCTTTACCATTTAGCAGATTAGCTGACAGAATCATTGCGTCGGCACCGAGATCAGGTGGAAATGGCCGTGACGAAGGAAGCTTGCTAGGCGGACTCGGAAATCTTTTGGATGGCGATAATCGCTTTTAAATTAATAAGATTTACAAACGGCTTTCATTTCTGAAAGCCGTTTTTTTATTTCAAAACAATTCCTACTATAATAAAAATGATATCACTATCGAATAAATATTAACTCAAAAGCACATATGTTTCTTATACAGCCTGTGCTTTCTTATATTTGTACTTTAAAATTTAAATTATCATTTTGAAAAGCACTTTATATAAAAACACAAAGATATCATACACCGATTCTGGCGAAGGAAATGCAATTGTATTCCTTCACGGCTTTCTGGAAAACAAAAAAATGTGGCAGGATTATGTTGCTCTTTTCTCAAAAAAATATCGTGTAATCACCATCGATTTATTAGGTCACGGCGAAACAGAATGTCTGGGTTATGTACATGAAATGGAAGAAAATGCAAATGTTGTGAACCAGGTTTTAGAACATTTAAATATTGAGAAAGCCATTGTTGTAGGCCATTCTATGGGAGGTTATGTTGGTTTGGCTTTCGCCGAATTATACCCGGAAAAGATCCAGAAATTGGTTTTATTGAATTCTACTTCGAAAGAAGACAGCGCTGAGAAAAAACTAAACAGAACTCGGGCTATTAAAGCGGTAAAACAGAATTATGTAAATTTTGTTAGCCTTGCAATTGCAAATTTATTCAGTGAAAATAACAGAACGCGTTTTGCTTCTGAAATCGAAAAAGCAAAAGTACAAGCCTTAAAAACGCCTTTGCAAGGCATTGTAGCTTCACTTGAAGGAATGAAAGTAAGAAAAGACAGAGAGACTCTTTTACAAAAAAATCTTTTTCCGGTTTTACTCGTTTTAGGCAAGAAAGATCCCGTTTTAAATTATGAAGAAAGTCTTGCCCAAATCGAAGATACAACCGTAGAACTTGTTTCTTTTGAAGACGGACACATGAGTCATATTGAAAATAAGGAAGAGCTGGAAATTGTACTGGCTGATTTTTTCAATAAATAAAAACAAACAAGATCAAAAAAGGCTGTTCAAATACTATTGAAACAACCTTTTTTGATTACTAAAATTAAAAAACAAGTCGATAATTTTAAACTGTTTAAGGTATTTTTTCTTCGAAAGGAATGTTAATGTCAAAAATCTCGTTTAAAAGTAAAGCTATTTCTTCTAAATAATTATTGAGAATTTCCGGAGTTATTGTAATAGTAAGTTCCTTATCTTCCTTAAAACCAAAAGGAAAAAATCCGGATTTTAGATTTTTAAACGAAATAATTCCAACTTCAATGGGAATATCTTTCATTTCATTTTCAAACATAAACGCATAAGCAAGAACCTGAATAATTTTGTCGTTTTTAAGCTCCTCTGTCAATCCATTCCACGATTTCAGTATAACGTTTGCTTTTTCTACTTTTCCGGTCTTATAATCGATGATTCTTATTTTTCCGTTACGCAATTCAATTCTATCGACATTCCCTTTAATTAAAACGGGGAAAGGCAAACTCGGATGATTGAATTCACGACCAAAAGTTTGCTCTAAAGCAATAATTTGAACGGCATCTCCATTTTGAATTGATTCTAACTCCATTTTCAGAAAATTAGAAACATTTCGCTTTGCAACCTCAAAAGCCAGAAGATTGCGGCCTTTTTTAATTTCGCCTTCTTTATAAACTAATTTAAATTGCTTTAAAACTTCATCATCCAATAATTTAAAGCAATTTGAAATATCGGCCTCCGAAATAAATTTACCAATAAATGGCGTGTATAATGTTCTTAATATCTCGTGAATTATAGTCCCAAGAGTATTTAGAGCAATATTCTCTTCAACTTCTTCGACTTCTCGAATCCGTAGAATTTTTTGAAAATAAAAATCAATTGGATTTCGAATATAACTTGTTAAAGCCGAAGGAGAAAAACCCGTCAATGCAATTTCTTTCAAACGTTCCATCACTGCCTCCGACTTAGGAACCACTATTGGTTGATAGGCCGTTGTAGGCAAAGCAGGATTATAAATATCAAAAATAAGATTGTGCTTCGGTTGTTTTTCAACTTCCAATTGCGTGATAAAACGACTGCGTTCACCGGCATCCAAACCGTCGTTTTCGGTATTATATATCAAATAAATATTTTTGGCTCTCTGCAATAAATGGTAAAAGTGATAGGTATAAATTGCGTCTTTTTCTTTAAATGTTGGCAAACCCAACTCTTTCTTCACATCATAAGGAATAAATGAATTCTGGGATTTTCCGGCAGGAAATTTTCCTTCGTTCATAGAAGTTACGATTACCGTATCGAAATCCAAAACACGGCTTTCCAAAACTCCCATAATCTGTAGTCCTCGTAGAGGTTCTCCTTCAAAAGAAACTTCTGCAACGTCTATAACTTGTTTGTAGATCGCATACAAAGTATCAATATTATCAATATGCTGATGTTTAGAGTAATAATTAATCAATTTATTAATTACCTTGAAGATTGCATAAACAAAAGCTTTAGCAATTTTTTCTTCTTCATTATCATTGCTAAAATTTTCTTTTATTAAAAGCAAAAGTGCCGAAATATTCTCTAAAACTGCAACTGCACCACTTTCCCATTTTTGAAACAATAGCTGAAATAAAGCTGTAGAATTAGATCCAAGTTCAATGAGCCTGTTATGGGTTATAAAAGTGTAATTATTCTCTTTTATAATCTTTACTAAATTGTTTGCATTTGCATAAGGCTCGACTAATGGATGTGTTAAAACATCAAGTACATCTTTATAATAAAACACATAGCTCTCCCCTTTTCTTGAAAGCGCATTAGTATGCATCTTAAATAATTTTGCAATTAATATTTGCGATGGATTATTTTTACCCGAATAACCCATTGTTATATTTAATGCTCCAACCGAAGATGGCAAAGCATACAAAACCGGCATTAATAAATTTTCTTCCCCTAAAACAATTGCAACTTTGTCAAGAGATGTTTCCGGCATTTCCTTTATTATGCTATCTATAATATTACCAGCCAATTTGGCCTGCCCAATAGTCTTCGGAGTTCCAATTACCTGAATGTTTTTAGACTTAGAAAAATCATCTACAATCCACTCAAAAGGATTTGATTTATAATATTTCCAGTTCTCTTTAAAACGTCTTACAAATAAACCAGCATCATGATATGGATCATTCAAAAAAGTTTGATCTGCATCCCAATAAATTTTAGCCTGATCAAGAGCCAAAAGATGCTGCACAATTTTTTCTTCAGCTGCATTTAAAGCATTAAAACCAGCAAATACAAAAACACGATTTGAAATGGTATTCGAAAAATGATTTAGATTATTAACTGCTTCGCGGTAAATTAAACCTTGATAACCAATTGCTTTATTTAATAAATGATCATACAATGAATTGTAATAAAGAGGCAGTAGTTTCCAAAAATCAATATAATTTTCTAAAAGCTTTGTTTTGTTTTCTACTTCTATTCCCCATTTTTTAATATCCTCAATATCTTTCAAGTAAGACAGAACGTGAGATGGCTCTAATAAATAGCGATCGATTTCATTAAAATCCTGCAAAAGAGTTTTCGCCCAGTTGGCAAACAATTCAAACGACTGTTGGTTTTGTTTTTCTGTTACGGAGAGATAAACTTCATAGAACTCAAACAGAAGCTCAATCGAGTCAACAGATCTGATTGAAGCCACATCCTGTACAAATTCTTCAATACTAATAATTTCAGGAGAAAGAATAGTTTGTTTAGTTTCTTTTTTCAGAGCTTCAATTAGAAAAACTTTTGCTCTTTTGTTTGGAAGAATAATAGTAGTTTCCGCCAATTTAGCCGAATAATTCTGAATTATAACATTCGCTATTTTTTCGAGAAAAGAAGAATTTATCATTTGATAAAAATAAAAAAAGCCATTCAATTAAGAATGGCTTTTCTGTATTATTTACAAAGTAAATTATAGTTTACCTTGGTATTTAGAACCAATATGTTTGATTTCAGTTCTTCTGTTTTGTGCTTTACCTGCAGCAGTTTTGTTACTTGCAACTGGTACGCTTGATCCAAATCCTTTAGCAACTAAGTTTTCTGGATTAACACCTCTTTCGATTAAAGCATTCATAACAGCGTTTGCTCTATCTTCAGAAAGTTTTTGATTGATTTTTGCAGAACCTGTACTATCTGTGTGTCCTTCAATAGAGAATTTCGCGTTTGGATAGTTTTTAAGGATTTCTTTAATAGCATCTAATCTAGCTGGAGTTTCTTTATCTCCTGTTTTGAAAGTAGCTTTTCCTGAGTTAAAGTAAACCGCTCTCGCTTGAACTTTAAGATCTTCTAAAGCCTCAGAAGTTACTTCTGGACATCCTCTGTTTGAAGCGGGACCTGCAACTGTAGGACAATCATCATCTTTGTCTAAAACACCATCTTTATCAGCGTCTAAGAAAGGACAACCACCATTTTCTTTAGGACCAGCAACAGTAGGACATTTGTCATCTTTGTCAGCGATACCATCACCGTCAGCATCTGGACAACCTTTTAAAGCAGCTAAACCAGCAACATCTGGACAAGCATCATCTTTATCAGCAATTCCGTCTCCGTCAGTATCAGGACATCCGTTTAATGCAGCTAAACCAAATACATCTGGACAAGCATCACTAGCGTCAACGATTCCGTCTCCGTCAGTATCAGGACATCCGTTGAATTGTTTTAAACCTGCAACATCTGGACAAGCATCATCTTTATCGTAGATTCCGTCTCCGTCAGTATCTTTACCTCCGAATTTGAAGATAAGACCAGCAGTGTGTTGGAAATGAGATGGAGTGTCAATTTCTCCATTGTAGTCATTTCTTCCTGGAGGATCACTTGGAGAAACTGCCCATTTATATTTAGTAGCAAGCTCTAAACCAATGGCATCTGTAAACCAAAAAGTAATTCCAGCACCTGGATTTACAGTTCCAAAACTATCATCTCCTAAGAAAGTATAACCTCCACCAACAGATAACGAAGGATCGATTACTTTAGATTTGATTAATTCCTGGAAGCTATATTTGATAGTAGCATCAATTCCATAATACATCAAATCACCAGGATTAGTAACAACATTACCTCTTCCGTCATGCCCAGGAGCAGTTGGTCTAAAGTAAACTGCTTTATCAATTTTGTTTACTGACCCTTGTAAACCTACAGAGAAACCGCTTCCTACGTATCTAGATACACCAATGTAAGATAGAGAAGGAAGAATATTCCAGTTGTCTTTTACAGCGAATGGCTGCGAAAAATGTTGATCAAAGAATCCACTTCCACCACCAGCACTGGTTCTAGTGTCAACGGCATTAACTCCAAAAGAGATAGCCCATGGATTGTTACTGTCTTGCGCGTGAGAAGTTAACCCCATCACCATCATCACAGCAACTAAAAGTTTGTTAAGATGTTTCATACTTAATTTTTTTAATTACAATTTAGTTAATTACAGACAAAAGTAACACCAAATTTTTTAAATACAAAATGAAATGTTAAAAAAAACCTACAAAAATTATTTAAAATGGGAATTATATAACTTTTAACATTTTTCCTACTGATATAAAAGCATTTATTGCTTTATCCAAATGTTCTTTAGTATGAGCGGCCGATAATTGAACTCTAATTCTTGCTTTTTCTTTAGGAACAACCGGAAAGAAAAACCCAATTACATAAACTCCTTCCTTCAAAAGCTCATTAGCCATGGTCTGTGACAACTTTGCATCATATAACATAACAGGTACTATGGCAGAATCACCATCTATAATATCAAAACCGGCTTTTTTCATACCTTCTTTGAAATAATTGGTATTCCATTCTAATTTATCTCTTAAGGAAGTATCTTTCTCCAGCAACTCAAACACTTTAATCGAAGCTCCAACAATTGCCGGGGCAAGTGAATTTGAGAACAAATAAGGACGTGAACGTTGGCGCAGCAATTCGATAATCTCTCTTTTCGCAGTAGTATAACCTCCCATCGCACCACCTAATGCTTTACCTAGAGTTCCTGTGATAATATCGACTCTGCCCATTACGCCTTTTGCTTCAAGAGTTCCTTTTCCTGTTGCACCAATAAATCCGGCAGCGTGGCATTCATCAACCATTACCATTGCATCATATTTGTCTGCCAAATCGCAAATTTTATCCAAGGGCGCTACAATACCATCCATTGAGAAAACACCGTCGGTAACAATTAATTTAAAACGGGCACCAGCTTCGTTGGCTTTAATTAATTGTTGTTCCAAATCTGCCATATTGCTATTTTCATAACGATATCGGGCAGCTTTGCACAAGCGTACACCATCTATAATAGAAGCATGATTTAAACTATCAGAAATAATGGCGTCATTTTCCCCCAATAAAGGCTCAAAAACTCCACCGTTAGCATCAAATGCTGCTGCATACAGAATCGTATCTTCAGTACCGTAAAATTCTGCAATCTTTTTTTCCAGTGTTTTATGAATATCTTGTGTACCGCATATAAAACGCACAGATGACATTCCGAAACCATGTGTATCCATCGCATCTTTTGCAGCCTGAACAACATCAGGATGTGAAGAAAGTCCTAAATAATTATTGGCACAAAAATTCAAAACTTTTTCTCCTGTTGAAATTGTAATTTCTGCATCTTGTGCAGACGTTATAATTCTTTCTTTTTTGAAAATCCCGTTTTCTTCAATTGTCTGCAGCTCACTTTGCAAATACTCTTTAATTTTACCGTACATTTTAATATATTTAATATGTTAAAAATTAACAAGTTAACCCCATTAAACTCTTAACATCTGATTAATTTTATCACAAATTTACCACATCGATTTCGGTTCCAATATACACTAATGCCCTTTTTAACACTTTGTACCCTAAATCCTCAATTGCATCCTGATATTCTTGAATTTGCTGTGTGTATTTTGAATTTATTGCTCCGGTTTTATAATCCAACAAATATGCTTCTTTGTTTTGAGTTAAAACAATTCGGTCCGGTTTTAATATCTTTCCTTCTTTTTGTACGATTGTCTGTTCGTTCAGAATGTTATTTTTCCCATCAAAACAAATATTCAATTCAGGATGATTCACTATTTCTAAAAGTGTCTGCAGGACTTTTTCGGCCTGATCAAAATTTATCAAACCATTTTCTAATGCTTTTGTCACTGCCAAATCAACATCTGATTTATCTTTTATAAAAGCTAAAATCTCATGAACTATATTCCCATAAGATATCGCTTCCTGTTGATGCGTTCCCCACATTAAGGATTCTCTTTGGGCAATTTTTATATTTTTCGGATTTAAAACTTCTGAAACAACAGGAATAGTTTTAACTAAATTTAATACTTCACCTGAAATGGAAAGTCTTTTTCTATCTCCAAATTCGTATTGTAATTTTTCTGAATCATAAACTCCTTTGTGTATTAAATATTTAATAAAAAAAGAAGCCATATTATTTGGGAATTCTCCGTCTTTTTTCTCGTTTAAGGATTGGGATATTACATATAATTGTTCCTCGGCACGAGTTAATGCTACATACAAGACATTAATATTATCCAGTAATTCTTCTTGTTTTTTCAAATTAAAAACCGCCGAAGCGCTTTCGCCAAAACCTTCAACCGCACTGCTGTTATCTATCAAAGCTTTTGGAACCCCTAAATCTGCATCTTCAGCGTCAAGCCATAATTTATCTTTGGGTTTTCTACTATAATCTTCTTCTGCAAAAGGCATAATTACAACCGGAAATTCCAAACCTTTCGATTTATGAATGGTCATAATTCGAACGGCGTTATTCCCTTCCGGAGATGGAATGCTGAATTTGTGTGCATTTTTATCCCAATAACTCAAAAAATCAGCAATTCCGGCTTGATTTCGAATATCGCGTTCCAAAACAATATCCAGAAAATATTGCACATAAGCGTTTCCTTCTAAAGGAAGAACAAATTTTGATATGATAATCTCTACAGCTTCGTACAGCGATTTTTTTCGAATATCCTCAAATGAAAGCGAAACATCAAATGCCAAAAGCCATTTTTCGAAATCATTTTCAAACCTTTGAGCCATGCCTTGCGCGATAAAATCATGAATTGGCATTTCAATTTCTTTCGTATTTCCCAAAAAATGTAGGAAGTTTGCTTTTGCCTCCAGATCAATGCTATTGTTAAGATATTTTAGCAAATGAACAATCAAACGAACTTCTGTTGCATTTTGAATCATCAAAGTTTCTGATGACAAAAGCGGGATATTTTGTTCTGTTAAATAATTTGCAATCGCAATTCCCTGATCTCTTTTTCGGGTCAAAATCACAATATCACGATATTCAAAACCTTGACGAAGAACATTCTTAATTGTATTTAAAGTTGCCAGAACATACAGATCTGATTTTTCAACAACATCGTCCTCATCTGCAAAATCATTTTTCTCAATTATTGGAAGGAAAGAAATATTTACATAACCGCCTTTTTTAGAATTTGAATTCTGAAAACTATGATTCTCGTACAAATCCTTATAATCTTCATTAGAAAATTCAGTCGAAATCAATTTAAAAAAAGCATTATTAAAATCAATAACTTCACTATAACTTCGGTAATTTGTATCTAAATGTTTGATTAACTTATCCGGATTATTGAACGGATTTTCATCTTTACTTAATTCAATAAACTGTTCTGCTTTTCCTCCGCGCCAGCGATAAATTGATTGTTTAGGGTCTCCAACAATCATTAGCGTTCCCTTGTTTCCTAAATCATCCTGACCAGAAAGTGCATTGTCAATTAATGGAATTAAATTTTGCCATTGCATCTCTGAAGTATCCTGAAATTCATCTATAAAAAAATGACGATAACGCTCGCCCAAACGCTCATAAATAAAAGGCGCTGGCTGATTTTGGATTTCACGATGAATAATGGCATTGAATTCTGAAATTGACAAAATATTTTGCTCCGATTGTATTTTGGCAAGCTCGTTACTAACAGTATTTAGCAATGAAAGCGGCGTAATATTTTTTAAGAATGCTTTATAAAAATCTCTTTTTTCAAAGTTTTTATAAATTTTATCCAGAGATTGAAGCATCTCGGGAATTATATTTTCAATTATTGTCCTGTCTTTGGCTGTTTTATTAATGGCAATATCATCAAACTCATGAAACGTTTTATTTCTCGGATTGAATTTTCCATCGCGAATACTTTCTAGATGATTGGGAAAAGTTCCTCTTGAAAATGATTTCAAATCAATTCCGTTTTTTTCAATTAATGAAAGAAGTTCTAAAGCATAATCAGCATTTTCTTTTTCTAAATCGCGACATAAAATCGACATTTTCTTTTTGATGGCGACAAATTCTTCGATTGAAGTATCATGAAAATGAGAAATTTCATTTCGATTATTTTCGTTTAAAACTAATCTTCCTGTTTCAAGAATTTCGCGCGAAACATCCCAACTTTTATCATCGTCGGTTTTTTCCATCGTAAAATCTATCAATAATTTTGTCAGTGTTTCGTCCTGACCGGCTTGAGCAATAATTGCATCTACAGCTTCTACCAATAAATTTTCGGTATCCAAAGTAACCTCAAAAGTCATTAAATTAAGATCGTGAGCAAAAGCACGAATTACTTTATGCGTAAATTTATCTATGGTAGAAATATCAAAAGCAGCATAATTATGAATTAAGTGCTTTATAATATTTTGAGATTTTGTTTTGATTTTAATTATCGAAAGTCCTGTTTCACGAGACAAATCTTCCATTAAATCCATGGCTTTCGCCGAAGGTGCTTCCTTTGTAAATTCAGACAAACTGCCAACAATACGGCTTTTCATTTCGTGAACCGCCTTATTTGTAAAAGTTATTGCCAGAATATTACGATAGGCGTCATTTTTTGGGGATGAAAGAATAATTTTTAGATATTCTCTAACCAAAGTATAGGTCTTTCCCGAACCGGCAGATGCATCATATATAGAGAAAGACGGACTTTGCATATGTTTGACTTTAGTAATTGTAAAAATAGCACAATAATATTAAATCCCACTTATGTGAAATTCCAATAATAAAATCCCAAATTCCAATAACAAACAGTAATTCCAATTATAAAAAATTCCAAAATCCAAAATCAGTGCGCAACAAACGCTTTAAATATTGGAATTTGGAATTTTATTATTGGGATTTTTAAAAATTTAATTTTTCGGAAATGCTCTTGTATTGAAAATAAGCAAAATACCAACTCCTGTAGAAATCGCCATATCGGCAACATTAAAAATAGCATTAAAAAACATGAAGTGTTTACCTCCAAAAAATGGCAACCAGAATGGAAGATTTCCTTCCCAGATGGGAAAATAAAACATATCAACTACTAAACCATGAAACCATGTTCCGTATGGTTGTGGAGAAAAAAGTGTTGCTAAATTATTTGTACTGTCATCAAAAATAACTCCGTAAAAAACAGAATCTAAAATATTTCCGGCAGCTCCGGCAAAAATCAATGCGATCGAAACGATCAAATAAGTGGAGTGACGTTTTTTAATAGAATCTGCCAACCAATATCCGATTCCAAAAACCGCAAAAATTCTAAAAACGGTTAAAATTAATTTTCCGTATTCGCCAGGAATTTTTGTTCCCCATGCCATTCCTTCATTTTCAATGAAATGGATTCTAAACCAATTAAAAACTTCAACTTCTTCACCTAAAATAAAATTGGTTTTTACATAGATTTTTGAGATCTGATCAACAAGTAAAACTAAAAATATGAGGAAATACGCTTTTCGTAATGACATTTTGTGATTTTTTGATGCGCAAAAGTAACAATTTAATCAAAAAAAACGCTCCTTATGGAACGTTAATTCTTTTGTGGTAAAACGAATTAAATAAACTTAATTGTTAAACAAAATATAATTATTACTTTTTGACAGGTGTTTTTGGGCTGTCTGCAAAAAATTCAGAGATAGATTTAAGCAAACCTTTGCCCTCTTTCCCAGCGCTGGCTCTTTTAGCCACATCTTTGTCAATCTGAGATTTTAATTTAACTCTCATCTTTTCAAATTCTTTCATTCTACTTTCAACATCCGAGTTCACATCTTTGAATTTCAACACTTTAGCCATAATGTAAGTTTTTTATAGTGAAAAATAAAATTATTTAACGGTTTGGTATTACAATGATACAGAAATTAATTTATATTTGTTAATAAAATTAACACTTGTTTAAAGTAAATATTTATATTTATTTCAAATAAACTGTTGATATCTATCATTTTTAACAACTTCTCAAAACCATGTAAAATGAATGAAATCACCTCTACTCTAAACACATTTTTAACCACTACCAAATCTACTTCTGCCTTAATTTTAAACGGAAAAGGAAAATTAATCACTTCCTTACATGTTGATTATGGAGATAGTGTTGCCGCAATGAGTGCTGCAATTTTATCAATGAGCGAAAAATTTCTTTCTGATTTAGAAAAAGGCTCACTAAAGCAATTATTTTTAAAAACATCTGATGGAGTTGTTATTGGAAACAAGATAAACAGCTCAAATTTTGTAATTGCTTTTTCAAAAGACGGAACTAATCTGGGCTTGTTAATGCGCAACACCGATGAGCTTTCGGCTGAACTCAGCAAAAATTCCCTATTAAAATAAAACATAAATCTATTAACAACAAACCCAACTAACTATGAGCAACGACTTTTTAAATGTGTTTTTAAATGAAATGAAAACCAACGTAAACGGCTTTATCGCTGTAGCTGTAACTGAAATTGAATCAGGATTAAGTTTTGGAAACTTGACCATCGATCCTTCTTTTGACCCGGAATTGGCCGCAGCTTACAATCTTGAAGTAGTAAAAGCCAAATTGAGCGCTGTAAAAGCCTTAAATTTAAATCAGGATATTGAAGATATTTTGATTACGCTTTCTAACCAGATACATATTATTGACATTTCTCCAAATAAGAAATTCATGATCTATCTTGCTGCAGATTCTGCTAAAGCAAATTTAGGAATGACAAGAGCTGTTTTAAGAAAACACAAACTGGATTTAGAGAAAAACCTGGCTTAAGCAGTCAAGATGATTTAGAACTATCCATTTAATCAAGATAGTTCTAAATTATTTTATTTCACTTTAATTCATCTTCTTTCAGAACTAACTTTCCTGAAGCAATTTACTTTTTTCTATATATAACAAAAAAACGCTCCAAAAGGAGCGTTTTTATATATTATCGTTGTAGATTTTTTGCTTCGATACTCATTGTTGCATGAGGTACTATTTTCAGCCTTTCTTTGCTGATTAGTTTACCTGTTACTTTACAAATACCGTACGTTTTATTTTCTACACGGAATAAAGCATTTTTAAGGTCACGGATGAATTTTTCTTGTCTGATAGCCAACTGTGAGTTCGCTTCTTTGGACATTGTTTCACTTCCTTCTTCAAATGCTTTGAATGTTGGTGAAGTATCATCAGTTCCGTTATTTAAATCATTCATGTAAGCACTTTTTATTAAATCCAGATCGGCTTGTGCTTTTTGTATTTTATTTTGAATTATTTCTTTGAACTCTGCTAAATCAGCATCAGAGTATCTTGTAATTTCATCTATCATGGTATTTATATTATTTTGAAATTAATATCACTGTTTTAATATTATCAAACTCAATTTCTGTGCCGTTTTCCAAGGCGTCTACAAAAACCAGGTCATCTGTTAATGTCTCAGACTTAATATAGTCTTCATTTTTAAGAATTGCTTCTTCTAAAAGACCGCTTCTTTGTATTTGAACTTTAATTTTATCAGTAACCTCAAATCCTGAATCTTTACGGATATTCTGAATTCTGTTTACTAATTCTCTCGCGATTCCTTCGTTTTTCAATTCTTCAGAGATTGTAATATCAAGCGCAACTGTAATTCCGTTTGAATTTGCAACCAGCCATCCTTCGATATCCTGAGATGTTATTTCGACATCTTCTAATGATAAAGTTACGTTATTTCCAGCAATAACAATATCTAGCGTTCCCTGCTTGTCCAATTCATTAATCTGATCTGCAGAAAAAGCCTGTATCTCCTTAGAAATCAATCCCATATCTTTTCCGAAACGAGGCCCTAAAGCTTTAAAATTAGGTTTAATCTGTTTTACCAGGATTCCTGAATCATCATCTAAAAGCAAGATTTCTTTTACATTTACCTCAGCTTTTACTAAGTCAGAAATAGCTAAAATTTCAGCTCTCTGATTCTCGTCAAGTACCGGAATCATTACCTTTTGCAATGGTTGGCGTACTTTTATCATTTCCTTTTTACGCAGTGAAAGAACCAAAGATGAGATGGTTTGTGCTTTCTGCATTTTGCTCTCTAACGTTTTATTAACAAAGTTTTCGACAAATTTTGGAAATTCAGCCAAGTGAACACTGGCATATTGCTCAGATTGTGTTGAACTTGTTAAATCGCGGTACAATTTATCCATGAAAAAAGGAGCGATTGGAGCGCTTAATTTACTGATCGTTAACAAACAAGTATAAAGCGTTTGATAAGCCGCGATTTTATCGTGAGCATATTCGCCTTTCCAGAAGCGACGACGACATAAACGAACGTACCAGTTACTTAAATTTTCCTGAACAAAGTCAGAAATGGCTCTTGCTGCTTTTGTTGGTTCATAATCTTCATAACATTCGTCAACAAATTTTATTAACGTGTGTAATTCAGATATAATCCATTGATCGATTTCCGGTCTTTCGTTTAACGGAATTTCCGCTTCAGCGTATTTAAACCCATCGATATTGGCATATAACGAAAAGAATGAATAAGTGTTGTATAAAGTTCCGAAGAATTTACGACGCACCTCAGCGATTCCTTCAATATCAAATTTTAAGTTGTCCCAAGGATTTGCGTTTGAAATCATGTACCAACGTGTGGCATCAGGACCGTATTCTGCAATTGTTTCAAAAGGATCTGTCGCGTTTCCTAAACGTTTCGACATTTTTTGTCCGTTTTTATCCAGAACCAAACCGTTTGAAACCACATTTTTATAAGCTACCTTATCAAAAACCAAAGTTCCGATAGCGTGCAGCGTATAAAACCATCCACGAGTCTGATCAACACCTTCTGCAATGAAATTTGCAGGAAAATCTTTGTTCTCGTCGATTTTATCTTTGTTTTCAAAAGGATAATGCCATTGTGCATAAGGCATTGCTCCAGAATCGAACCAGACATCAATTAAATCACTTTCGCGTTTCATTGGTTTTCCTGAAGCCGAAACTAACGTAATTTCATCTACTACATTTTTATGTAAATCGATTAAATCATAGTTTGACTCAGACATGTTTCCGATTTCAAAACCTTTAAACGGATTTTCTTTTTGAAAACCTGCTTCGATAGATTTTTCGATCGCATTGTATAATTCTTCAACAGAACCAATAAGAACTTCTTCTTTTTTATCTTCAGTTCTCCAAATTGGCAACGGAATTCCCCAATATCTAGAACGAGATAAGTTCCAGTCGTTGGCATTTTTTAACCAATTTCCAAAACGTCCTTCACCAGTAGACTTAGGTTTCCAGTTGATAGTTTCGTTCAGGTCGAACATTCTATCTTTTACATCGGTTACTTTAATAAACCATGAATCTAGTGGATAATATAACAACGGTTCATCAGTTCTCCAACTGTGTGGATAACTATGTACGTATTTTTCAACCTTAAAGGCTTTATTTTCTTCTTTTAATCGAATCGCAATTTCAACATCTACAGAACGCTCCGGCGCCTGACCCGCATCATAATATTCATTTTTCACATATTTACCAGCCAAATCACCTAAATGCGAAGTGAATTTTCCTTGTAAATCTACCAAAGGAACTGCTGTCCCGTTTTCGTCTAACACCAACATTGGCGGTACTTCCGGAGTTGCTTCTTTTGCAACTTTAGCATCATCGGCACCAAAAGTTGGAGCGGTATGTACAATTCCTGTTCCGTCTTCTGTTGTTACAAAATCTCCTGAAATTACTCTAAAAGCATTTTCAGCATTTTGATAAGGCAATACGTATGGCAATAATTGCTCGTAACGAATTTCAACTAAATCAATTCCTTTCGCTTCCGCTAAAATTTTATACGGAAGTTGTTTGTCGCCATTTTTTACTTTTTCGAAATCAGCTTCGTCTTCACTTGCAAAAAATCCTTTTCCGAATTGTTTTCCAACTAAATTTTTAGCCAAAACAACATTTACAGGTTCAAAAGTATATTGATTGAATGTTTTTACTAAAACGTAATCGATTTTTGGACCAACTGTTAAAGCAGTATTCGAAGGCAATGTCCACGGAGTTGTCGTCCAGGCCAAAATGTGAATATCTCCAAAACCTTGTAAAAACAAAGGCAATGTTTCTGGTAAAGTTTTGAATTGCGCTACAATTGTAGTATCTGTAACGTCTCTGTAAGCTCCCGGCTGGTTTACTTCGTGAGAAGACAATCCTGTTCCTGCTTTTGGAGAATACGGCTGAATCGTGTAACCTTTGTACAACAAACCTTTATCGTAGATTTGTTTTAAAAGCCACCAAACCGATTCCATGTATTTTGGTTTATAGGTTACATACGGATCTTCCATATCTACCCAATATCCCATTTTTTCGGTCAAATCGTTCCATACGTCGGTATAACGCATTACGGTTTTTTTACACGCTTCGTTATATTCTTCGATAGAAATTGTTTTACCAATATCTTCTTTTGTAATTCCTAATTCTTTCTCGGTACCCAATTCTACTGGTAATCCGTGTGTATCCCAACCTGCTTTTCTTTTTACCTGAAAACCTTTTTGAGTTTTATATCTGCAAAAAATATCCTTAATTGCACGTGCCATCACGTGGTGAATTCCCGGCAATCCGTTTGCTGAAGGCGGCCCTTCAAAAAACACATAAGGCTCTGCGCCTTCGCGGGTTGTTACACTTTTTTCAAATATATTTTCTTTCTTCCAAAAATCAAGAACTTCTGACGCTACTGTTGGCAAGTCAAGTCCTTTGTATTCAGTAAATTTTGTACTCATTTTATCCTTTTCTTAAACGAGGTGCGAAAGTAAGAAATTTTGAATTATTGACCGCCAATTTCTCGAAATTTCACAAACTTTTGTTGAGATAATAAATACAAAAACAAAAGAATCGATTAGTTACTGGCATTATTCTCAAAACTTTGAGCAAATAAACCAAAAACTAATCGATTCTAAATATCCGTAACAGGATGGTAACAATTATTTAAATCCGCCGAAATATACTTCTTTCATAAAGATTCGATTTCCAAAAACAGGATTAATTTCAATTTTCTCCCTTTGTTCCTGAAAAATAGTTTCTCCATTAAAATCTTCAATTTCATAATTGATTTTGTACGGAATTTTTCCAGAATTTAATGTTGCAACCGGACGATAATCTCCAAAAAGTTTTTTCTCAAAAAAGCTCTTGTTTCCGTTATCAAATTCAGTTTTTTCGGTAGAAACTATATTGAAACTTTCTTTATCAATAAAAACGTGATAATCTGTTTTAGGAATTGTTCTGTTACCTGTACTTAACGTTTTCTCAAAATAATTCAAATGATAACACATTCTTCCTTCATACATTTCATCTGGTAAAACTTCAAAATTATTCCACAAATCAAGTCTTAAATCGGTAAGAAAATTGATTAAATCTACATTTTTAGACAAATTACCAAAATCATAAGCCGTTAATTTTGTCCATTTTGCATTCAGGCCGCTTTCGCGATCGTCGTGACTCCATGCTTCTGCTCCATTAACTATTTCATAATAGCTTTCGGGCATTTTTTTTCTAAGAAGATAATTCGAGTTCGTTGCCCATTTTTCTTCTGTTTGAGACACATTATTTCCTTCAATTTTTAATTTAGAAAACAAATGTGCTTTTTCGACTTTTTTTAAGGCTTCACTTCCTCCTAAATTAGCAACCACTTTTGCCAATAAATTAGCATTTAACTGGTAAGGTATTGAATCGAGCATATTAAATCTTTGCATTCTTGCTTTCTCTACGCTTGCTTCTCTGTTTGCTTTTTCAACTTCCCATTCGGCTTCTTGCTGAGATATTTTTTCAAAAAAAGCCAATCTTCTTTCTTCTTTTTCCTCGGCAATTTTAACACCTAATTTTTTAAGATCGGCAAAACGTGTCGTATGGCTTCTTATTTTCTTATCAGCAAAATAACCATTATTTACTTTTTTAATAATCGAAGACCCTCTTGAATCCTGTTTATCATTCTCGACAAGTAAATTGGCATACGTTAATGCTTTTTCTTTGTTTTCAAGTAAAAAATAAGTCTCGGCCAAATTGTTGGTTACAATAAAGCGGATGTTTTCGTTTGCAGGCGAAGGAGGATATTTAACCAGCAAGCTTTCCAGATATTGCAAATGTGGTGTCAGCAATTTTTCATCTAAACCTTTTTCCAAGGTCACTTTTTCCATCTGAGCCGTTATTTCGTTCTCAAATGCCAACATTTGGTTATATTCAGAATGCCCTTTAGAAGTTACAAATTCAAATTTTATTTTGGCTTCGTCTACGTAATAAGCCAATTTATAATTTAGAAAATTTTGAATTCTGTCGACAGAACTAAAAATGATATGATCTATCCCTAATTCTTCTGCTGTATAATCACCGTCTTTTTCAGCTTGTGCACTTCTTTTATTACTTAGCTCAACAGCAAGTTTCACCTTGCCTTTTTCGTACATACCACCCACTATATGTGATTCCGTACTATTAAAATCCTGAGTAAATAAAATTTTATCTCCACACTTAGCATCCACTTTTATTTTTACATCATAATTAGAATAAACCTGAAATTCCCAGCTATTTCTTTTTTTATCAAATGTGCTATCTACTTTCGTTGCATTAAACTTAGGCAACGCAACGGTCAAGAAAATTTTTAGTTTTCCGTTTGCAGGATCTTTTATAAAACCATCAATGTTAAAATATTTTTTCTTTAAAATAATCTCCTCTTGAATCAACTCTTTATCCATTTGATAAAAAGTAGTTTGCGTTAAAGCATTATCAAGAACAGGAAATTCTGAATATTTGATTACTGGTATATAAAATTTCTTCTTTTTCGAATTTATTTTTTCTTGTGCCTGAATTGAGGTAATTACAAGCAGAATAATAAAGAGTAAAGTTTTTTTCATAGGCAAAAAAAAAGCCATCAGAAGTAAATCCTGATGGCTTTCTGTGTTTTAATATTATTTCTTATTGAAGATTTGAATAGACTTGTCTGAAACATAAAAAATGTTTTGTGTCGCAGGATCTATTTCATAAAGTGGTTTGTTGTTGTTGAAAATAATTTTGTCAACTTCAACTCCGTCAGCTTTACTTACTTTTACTAATATTTTTTCTCCAGTATCTGCTTTTGCAAAAATATAAGAGTAATCTCTGTTTTGTTTCATTGCGTTGAAACGTTTGTCAAATTTAGCCGCTACCAATCCCAAAGCTGCTGAACCAGCTGCCATGTCTCTTGATTGTTTCATTTTTGATGAATTCTCTTCTCTAACAACAGTAGATCTCATGTTTCCGTTAGAATCGCGGTATGTCATTGTTAATTCAGAACCTTGGATAGCACTTACTCCAGAACCAATTCCTAAACCAATACTTCCTGCAATTGCAGCACTTTTAAGTAAACGTCTTGTTCCTTCACCCGGTTGTGTGTATACGTGGTGGTATTTTACAGTTCCGTCCAGATTAACTCCCATTACTTCAACTGGTCCTGAAAGAACAACTCCCCAAGGGAATAATTCGATACTGTTTAATTCTTTTTCTTTTTTGATGTTTACTTTAGCAAACGGCTCTGGCTTATCGCTGATGCTTGGATCAAATTTGTATAATTTTTCGTCGTTGTAAACTAAATACGAATTTGTTGCTTCGTCGTAAGTTGGTAAAACCGGACGGCTTTTATCAAAATTGATGTTACGTTTCCAAAGTTTAACTCCGGTTTTGTAATCAACCATGTTTCCGTAAGTAGCGGTTAAGTACATTACTTTTTCACCTACTTTACCTAAATAATAAATTGGGTCTTCTTTGTCATCAGAAATTTCGATGAATTTTTTCCAAAGTTTTTCTCCGTCTTTATTAATTAGCATCATTTCATTTTCTGCAACATACAAGAAATCCTGATCGATTGGAATTACTCTTTTCAATCCGTCTCCACGTGCATCTTTTTTCCAGATTTTTTCTCCTGTTTTTAAATCAAAAAAGTTGAAACCACTGTTGTGGGCCACCAATAATTTTGTTCCCCAATCTTCTAAATAAACAACTTGTTTTGTTTTGATAGATTCTTTCCAGATACTTTTTCCGTCATCTGTACTTAAAACATTTAAATATTGTTTATTAGAAAATAAACCTGCAGCGTTTACTACAACAATATTTTTGTCATTTTGAGTTTCATAGAACTTTGTATATTCTTCTGCTGCTTTCCAGTTTAATTTTCCAGTTTCTTTATCAAAAGAATATAAATTACCGTAAAGTAAATAATAAACTGTATTTCCGTGAATTTTTGCTTTGTTGGTATTAGCAGATAATTTTAAAGAAAAACTAATCATTGCTTTTGCTTTGTCAACAGTTGTAGTCCATTTAAGTTCTCCTGTTGCCATATCCAATAAAGCAATTGCCATATCTCCGTCTTTTTTCAAAGTAAGAAGGTATTCATTTGTTTCAGGAATAAAATCTGATTGAAATACCCAGAAAGATTCTTTAGAAGAGTTGTAAACAACTTTTCCTGTATCTGTATTGATAATTAAATACTTTGAATTGATATAAGCTTCAACATAAGGACTTCCCGAAACGGTTGTTAAGTCTCTTTTGTCTTTGAACATGTTTCCAAAATCTGGATCTGTTAATATATCTTTAGATGTAATTGTTCCAAAATCTTCTTTAGTCAAAGTCCAGACAACTTTTTTTGTTTCCGGATCTAAACCTTTAACAGTTCCACCTTCTTTAAAAACAACAATTCCTGTTATTTCGTTTTGAACAATATCCTGTACACTGTTCTCTGTTGTGATTATTTCATCATATTTCCTTTGAGCAGTAATTGAAAAGCTCACCAGGAAAATCAAAATAATCGAAAAAGTAATTTTCTTCATAGTTCGTTTTTTTTTTATAAATTAGTAAATTAAGTATGGGCAAATTTTTTGATCAAACTAATCGTTTGCGAATATATATAAATTATAGTTTAATTAAGAAAAAATTTCCCTCAAAACATCTAGTGATTTTGGCCTCTTAAATCCCTCTAAATGAAAACTATAATAGTCAATTAAGACTTTTAGTAAGACTTGTCTTTCAACCACATGAAATACCCTCTGATCGTTGTCAAATTTTAGGTCAATTAATTTTTTAAACAGATTTGTTTCATGCTCCGTTAAAGTATTTATACCATGAAAAAGTGTAAAAACGCCATCGTTTATTTCAAAATAAGGCAAATCAATTTCGGAGATATCCGGATAAAAACCCAAATATTTTGTTGCCTCTAAAAGTAGGATTAAATGAAAATTAGAAACTTCGTCATGATGGTCAAACCAAATTAAGGCTGTTTCTAAAAATTCAAAAAGCGATTCGTTTTTTTCTTCTTCCTGAATAGAATGATGCAGCATTTCTGAAAGAAACATTACAATGGTACTTTTTACGATGTCGGTATGGATGGTTTGAAAAGGAACTGCCGTTTTTATTTCTTTTAAATTTTCAAGCGTGCCTTTGTTCTTATGAACAGCTTCGATTTCTAAAATCGAAAATGGCTGGAAATAAGCAATCTTCTGACTGGTTTTTCGATTTGAAAAAGCGTCACGCACAAAATAAGATTTCAGTCCGCTTGAAAGTGTAAAACATTTTACGATCAAACTTTTTTCCTGAAATTTTAATGCTGAGATAACAATTGCTTTGGTTTTGACTAACAACTTTTTATTTTAGATTTTAGATTTTAGATTTTTTGAATCTGATATCTGATTGTCAATTATCATTTTGAAAAGGGAGAACGAGACTGAAAATTATCTAATTATCTCAATTGCCACATTACCTAATTATCATTACTTTCTTTACTTTAGTTTCGCCACCGTCCTGCGCAGAAATAAAAATCATATACACGCCAGAAGCCACTTTATATCTTCCAAAAGCTGTTGTATCCCACTCAATTGTTCCGCCAGCCGAAGTTGCTTCGTAAACTAAACTTCCTGTAATATCGGTAATTTTTACATTGGCTTTATCCAGCAAGCCTGCAATTTTTACCGTTCCTGTAAACTCCGGACGTACTGGATTTGGGTATACATATACACTATTCAGATCTTCGTTGGCGCCTGTTGCAATACCACCAAAAGAAATCAATCCCTTATTGGTTGCAATAAAAACTTCTCCGGTTGTACTGTTGATTTTTATATCGTTGATGCCATTACTTGGCAAAGGTGAATTATTTATAGTAAAATGATATTTCGTTTCCTGGCCGTTTGGCGAAACCATAAAAACTCCCGAATCTGAAGTTCCAATCCATTTATTATTGGCTCCGTCGACTACAATTGAAGTAATGAATTGCTCATACAATAATTCCTGAGCCAAATTATCATCTATAATAATGATTGCATTTGCCGTTAACTGGTTTTCTGTTTGAAAACTGCTTACGTTTGTCAAAACCCTCAATCCTTTTGTGGTACCAATCCACAATTGGTTTTTAGTATCAACTGCCAATGCACGAACATCAACAACAGGTAAATTACCAACATCGGTACCAAAGGTCATTTTTTTAAAGGTATTGGTAGTTTCGTTAAAACCCACTACTCCTTCTCTGTAAGTAGCGATCCATTTCGTATTATTTTTATCTACAACAAGAGCTCCGTAAGAATTGTTCTCGGCATTATTAAGGATCGTTGCCAGGGAATAGCTGCCCCATTGTCCGTTTGTTTTTAAAACTTTCAAACCATTTTTAACCCTGCTATTCGTTATCCATAGATTTCCTGATTTATCAAAAGCTGTTGCATTGACACGAATGTCTACAACATTATAATTATCAACTTTTAAACTTTCCAGACTGCTGTTTTTTTCATTGTACAAAATAGTCGGAGTATCGTTTTCTAATTTTAATAAACCTGAAAAATAGGAACTTGCATAAACCTGATTCTCATTATTCGGATTAACAATAACACGAGAAATTGATTTTGCATCAAAAACTTCTTCGTAAGGAATATTTAACCAGCCTGAAGTATTGTACTTACTAATGCCGTAACTATCTAAAGGATAAGGATTATAACTCAAATCATAATCACCATAAACGGCCCAAACACTATTTGGACTAACATCTAATGAGAAAATATTATTTCGTAACGGTCCGGTTGGCGTTATATTTTCGAAAGCTGAATTCCCGGAAAGAGTGGAAGAAAATAATCCGTTTTCTTTTGTACCAATGTAAATCACGTCTCCAACAGCAGTTGCGCAAGTAAAACTTAATGTATCATCTAAAACCTGAGTATTGCTTATTTGACGATTTAAAACCATTTTGTTGTTATAGACATAAACAGAATTTGCTGTTGTAATAAACAAATTATGATTTTCTGCTTTCATATCTGCAGAAGGCTGCGAAAGCTGTAAAAACCCAGTAAATGTATTTGAATTAAATCGATGAATATATCCAACAGAATTAATTGCAATAAGTTCTGTATCCAACGTTTCAACGCTTGACCAATCTCCGGAATTTACAACTGCCCATTGATTAAAGTCAATTAAATTAGGACTTGTACTATTGGCTCTTCTAATACCATTGGAAGTTGCTGCGTAAATAAACCCGTTAAAAAAAGCGGTTTGTTTTACACTAATTTCGGCTCCGTTATCACCTATAAAGTAAGTATCGCCAAATTGAGACGTAGTTAAATTAAATTGTACAATACCAAAATCGCATGAAACATAAATCAGACCATTATATTCCATAAAATGATTGACTTTTTTAATATTGGCCGCCAATTGTTTATTAATGATATCGACTTTTTTTATTATACTTCCGTCAGTTTCATTGATCACAATAATCATCCCGTTTTCGTAACCAATAATTGTTTTTTTGAAAGTTTCACTATGATATACAGCCGAAATTGTTTGTCCAGAAAGTCCATCAATTGTAGTGGTTGTTTTAACAGCATTTGAAACATTACTTTTAGAGAACAAAGCATTTTCTGAAGCAGCAAAAACAGTTGTCGAACTTTCTGAAATATCTTTTATTTCATTAAATGAAAAATAACCTTGCCACGATAAAGTATTCTGTGCAAAACTGAACTGCATCAAAAGAAAAAACAAAATATACAGAAACCTTCTCATCATATTAAATGTATTCGGATAGGCAAATATACTACAAACGAAAGTATTTGAATTTTGTTCTGCTTTTAAAATAGAAGTCCTTTTTTTAACCATTAAGAGATTAAGAAAAATTAAGTTTAAAATTGAGTAAATTCCTTTAACCAATTTGTTTTATAAAATAAAAAAAGCCTTCATCTTTTCTTTACGAAAAATGAAGACTTTTAAAAATTGTATTTAAAAAATTATACTACACCTTGCGCAAGCATAGCATCGGCAACTTTAACAAATCCGGCAATGTTCGCTCCTTTTACATAGTTTACATAGCCATCTTCGCCCATTCCGTATTTTTTACATTGGTTATGAATTCCAACCATAATATCTTTTAATCTCAAATCTACTTCTTCGCTTGTCCAGTTTAAACGAATTGAGTTTTGTGTCATTTCAAGACCAGATGCAGCAACTCCACCGGCATTTGCAGCTTTTCCTGGCGCGAATAAAACTTTATTATCAAGGAATAATTTTATAGCATCTAATGTTGAAGGCATATTTGCAGCTTCAGTTACACATAAAACACCATTATCGATCAATTTTTTAGCATCTTCACCTGTCAATTCGTTTTGAGTAGCACACGGAATAGCAATATCAACTTTTACTTCCCAAGGACTTTTTCCTTTATGAAAAACAGCGTTTGGATATTTTTGAGTATAAACTTCGGCTCTATTATCACCGGTTGCTCTCATCTCTACCATGTGTTCTATTTTTTCTCCAGAAATTCCTTCTTCATCATAAATGTATCCATCAGGTCCTGAAATAGTAACTACTTTCCCGCCTAATTCATTTATTTTTAAAGCAACTCCCCAAGCCACATTTCCAAATCCGGAAATTGCTACTCTTTTACCTTTAATTTCATGTCCGATAGTACGCAACATTTGATCTGTAAAATAAACAACTCCGTATCCTGTAGCTTCAGGACGAATTAATGAACCACCATATGCAAGTCCTTTACCGGTTAAAACGCCAGTAAATTCATTTCTTATTCTTTTATATTGACCAAATAAATATCCAATTTCTCTTGCACCAACACCAATATCTCCGGCAGGCACATCTAAATCAGGTCCGATATGGCGACATAATTCTGTCATAAACGATTGACAGAAACGCATGATTTCACCATCAGATTTTCCTTCAGGATCAAAATCAGAACCACCTTTTCCACCACCCATTGGAAGTGTTGTCAAACTATTTTTAAATACTTGTTCGAAAGCAAGAAATTTTAAAACAGACAGGTTTACCGTGTGGTGAAATCTAATTCCGCCTTTATAAGGTCCAATTGCAGAGTTCATTTGAATTCTAAAACCTCTGTTTACAATTATTTCTCCTTTGTCATCTACCCATGGAACTCTAAAAATTATAGAACGTTCTGGCTCAGCAATTCTAAGAAGTAAGTTTTTTCCATCATATTTTTTTCGCTCTGCAATAAATGGAATTACTGTTTCTGCAAATTCTCTAACGGCTTGAAGAAATTCTGGCTCGTTTGGATTTTTTGACTCGACAAGAGCCATAAATTCATTAATTTTTTGTTCCATTTTGAAATAAATTATTCAAGTAAATATTTAAATTTTAGCACAATAAACAAGAAAATACGTTTAAGAAAACGTTTTCGCTTTAACAGACAAAGATATAACAAAATGCCAATCGAATGTTATTTTTTTTAATTCTAAAGAATGAATTATATAATTTTCAAACATTCCTAAATATAGCATTTACCACATCTCTATTTAATTCAAATCATCGCAATTAAAGTTAACAAATTAAGTATTTTGTTACTTATTTTTTAATACGTTAATTTTATATTTTGAATCGTACATGTTTTTTATATATTTGCCAAGATTTGAAAGCCCAAACAACATGCTTAAACCAATAGTACTCACATTATTCGCCTTTTTAGGAATCACTACAACCGCCTTTGCTCAATCTGATTTAGCACAAGAAGTAGGAATAATATTCGGACCAGTATCTTTTCAATCTGATTTTGGAGAACGCCACGATATGGAAACCAATGTTGGTAACTCAGGTTTTGGTGTAGGATTAGTTCACTTTATTAACTTTTCTGCAAATAATAACAGAGAAAGTTTCTTTACAGAACATTTTAAAGTTAGATCTGAATTATCTTTTAGTAAAACCAATCTTGAGCATTATGGTCAATGGGTTGAAAGAGAAAAACAAAAAGGATTAGTCCAACATCTAAGAGCGATGAAAGGAAGTACAACCTTAGTAAACCTTGGCTCTCAATTAGAATTTTCTTTTATAAAAATTCATGACTTCGAAAACTCAGTTGGCAGCTTTAGTCCTTATTTAAGTTTAGGTTTTCAGGCAAGTTATTATTCTACAAAAGTAGGATCAAGATTGGGTCAATTAGGACTTCCTTCAACAACTTTTGCAAAATACCTTACTCCTTCGGATGGTCGCCCTTACGGTTTTTCCAGTGAAAACGGAGTTGTACTATCTGTAGTTACCGGAGTTGGAGTTCATTATAAACTAACCGAAATGAGCGATTTAATGTTTGATATTCGTTATCAAGGATTTAATTCTGACTGGGTTGATGGTTTAAATCCAAATAAAGATATTTATAAAGAAAATAAATCAAACGATTCTCAGGTTTGGTTCAACGTAGGATACATTATGTATTTAGAATTCTAAACTAAATCTCAAAATAAAAAAAATCCCAAATTCCAAAATGATTAAACATTGGAATTTGGGATTTTTTATTTGTGATAATTTTTATGCTAAAGCCTGCTCTATATCAGCAATTAAATCTTCTGCGTCTTCAATACCAACACTCAATCGAACCAGGTCGTCGGTAATACCAACTTCAGCTCTCTTATCTGCAGGAATAGAAGCGTGTGTCATCAAAGCCGGATGATTGGCCAAAGATTCAACACCACCTAAAGATTCTGCCAAAGTAAACACTTTCAGTTTCTCTAAAAACGCAATCGAATCTTCTTTTTTACCCGAAACGAATGTAAAAGAAACCATACCGCCAAAAGCTTTCATTTGCTTCTTTGCAATTTCATGAAATGGATGACTTGGCAATCCAGGGTAATAAACTGTTTTTATTTTTGGATGGTTGCTTAAAAATTCAACCACTTTTTCGCCATTTTCACAATGTCTTTGAACTCTTAATGAAAGCGTTTTAATTCCTCTTAAAACCAAAAAACTATCCATTGGCCCAAGAGTCGCTCCGGTTGCGAATTGCTGAAAATGCAATTGTTCTCCTAAAGCTTCATCTTTTACAATTAAAGCTCCCGCTATTACATCAGAATGTCCTCCTAAATACTTTGTAGCGGAGTGCATTACAATATCGGCTCCTAAATCAAGAGGTTTTTGTAAATAAGGCGTTGCAAAAGTATTATCAACAGCAAGCCAAATTTTCTTCTCTTTGGTGATTTTTGAAATTTCTTCAATATCAGCCAGTTTCATTAAAGGATTTGTTGGTGTTTCAACCCAAATCAATTTTGTGTTCTCATTGATTACTGATTTCAATTTTGCAATATCAGTCATATCAACAAAATGAAATTTAATTCCCGAATCTTTATAAACTCTTGAAAACATTCTATAAGTTCCGCCATATAAATCATCCATTGCAATGACTTCATCTCCGGCTTTAAATCCTCTCAAAATACAATCTGTTGCTGCCAATCCAGATGAAAAAGCCAATCCGCGAGTACCATTTTCAATACTTGCCAAAGCATTCTCTAATGCTGTACGAGTTGGGTTCGATGCACGGCTATATTCATAATCACCCAAAGGTTGTCCCGGGCTTGTTTGAATATAAGTTGAAGTTTGATATACCGGAGGCATAACAGCTCCTGTACTTGGATCATGATGTTGGCCACCATGTATTACTTTAGTATTGAATTTCATATAGTTAGGTTTTTTAAACTCTTTTTCTAAGTACAAATTTACCGTTTAATTTATTCTAATCCTGACACAACTTCTTACCTTTGTATATAATTAACACTTTTAGATATGAAACAGTATAGTTTTTTAGTCTTCTTGTTTCTATTATTCACTAGTTGTAACAAGGGGCTTTCATTTGAAAATGAAACATTTGAAAAAAAATCTACCTTACCATGTAAAATCGATTGCCCACAAATTACGATTGATATTCCTATTGCAAAAAATATTCCTGTCGTTGCAGACAGTATCAATAAAAAACTCTTTTTGGTAATAAAAGAAATTGTTTATTTTGGAGAAGAACCTCTAAAACTTAATGATTACAATACATTAGCCAAATCATTTATTACTTCTTACGAAGAAATGCATGAAAAATTCCCGAACGAAACATTTGGATGGGAAGGAAAAATTAAAGGAAATATAGAATTTGAATCTGACCAAATTATAAATATAAAATTAGATCATTATACTTTTACCGGAGGTGCTCACGGATATCAGGGATATCGCTCTTTATTGTTTAATAGCAAAACAGGAAAAACCATTTTTAATGATCAGATTTTTAAAAATGAAAAAGAATTTAAGGCTTTCGCCGAAAAGGAATTCCGAAAGAAATACAAAATTCCGTCAAAATCAAATATTAATGCAACTGGCTTAATGTTCGAAAATGATAAATTTCATCTGCCCGAAAATATTTTTTATACAGAAGAAGGATTGCTTTTATATTACAACTCTTATGAAGCCGCTTCGTATGCCGATGGACCGAAAGAAATTTTGTTCCCTTATGATGAAGTTAGTAAATACTTGAAGTATCATTGATTAAAATAAATTATAATTAGCAAGTAACAATATTAAAACAGAAACCTTTTCTTACATTTTAGCATGTTTTAATTTTTTATATATGTTAACCTTTAATCAATCAGGACTGCTAGTACCCGATAATAAAATCACTTCAACAATTCAAGAGTTAGAAAATGAGTTTGTATTAAAAATTGCCTCTACCAAAAGAAGAGAAATTTTTGAAGCTTATGTTAAATATAATGAGGATTTCAAAAAAGTATGTAATTTAGACGAGCTTCATCAATGGATTAACGGATCGTATGTAACACAAAAGAATAATCCCGGAGATATTGATTTAGTAACATTTTTAGACCACACAATTGTTTCTCAATTAGGTTCAAAATTAGATAATTTTAAATATCCTAATTCAGAAATTATATATGGCGTTGACGCTTATATCATTGAGGTTTATCCACAAAATCATATTAATAATTTTAGATATGTAAGTGATAAAGCATATTGGCTGGATCGATTTACAAAAACAAGAAGAATTAGAGGAAACAGATTATCAAAAGGCTTTTTGGAAATAAAATTTTAATTTACAACAAATGAAAGATAACAAGCTATATCATATTTTAGACTTAATTGAAGAAATAAATAAGGTCGATAAGATGCTCATTTTGCACAGAGACTCAGATTCTGATTTAATGTTAAATCAGTATAAGAGCCAAAAACTAAAATTAAGTAATTATTTGGTTAAGGAGCTTTTAACTAATAGTGATAATAGAACTGAAGTTATGTACATCATTAAACTTTTTATTGAAAAATTCTATAATAATGAAATGAGACATTTACAATTTGAGGAAAATGATAGCTTAAAAAAAATTGAAAATGTATTTATTGAAAATTACGCTTAATAAACTCTGGTTAAAGACAATCCAAAAATCACTTTGTGTTAGACGCACTGCTGTGCGTCTCTACGGAAAATCTTTGTCGCTTTGAACCTTTGCTACTTTGAACCTTCCTGAAAATCATATTTCATCTTCCTCAAAATCCTCAAAGCTTCTTTAAAAGATAAATAAACTTGAGAAAAAGGCTTTAAAAGCAATTTCGAATCAATTAATTTTTGTTTTGCATCATCAAAGCCATTTAAATAACAAATCATAAAAGTCGAAGGAAGATTTTCTAAATCCTTAAGTTCCCGTTCCGATAAAACAGATCCTTTTTGTAGTTTTTGAAGTAAAGCCATATTCGAATTATAGATATGAAAAAGCATTGGTCTGTTGAATTCTGGCGGTTGAAAAAGCATTTTACGATCGATTTTATAATAACCGTTGTCAAAAAACCGAATCGTTTGCTCTTCCAGAGGGTAATAACTCGTTTTGTCATTTAGTCCTAACGGAACATATTCGGTTATTGTAAAACTATCATCATCAAAAACAATTGTTACAACATCCTGAGCTGAGTAAAAAAGTTTAATTTGTTCGTTGATTAATTCGATATCAACACGGGAAAGAAAGGTTTTATCGCGGGATTTTTTAGGAACGCCCGCCCAGCAAATCACAAATAATTCTTTAAAAACATAATATTTGGGCGACATATCTTTATGCCTGAAATTCATAAAATCTATTACCCCATCAAGAGTATATTGAATACTGTTGCGAGAACTATTTTCAATTCCAATAACAGTCTCAGTATTTTGGTAATTTTTTTCGACTTCACCTTCAAACGGAATAGAATTACTTCCGCGCCTGATAAAAACACTATTTGCCAAAATGGTATGAATTCCTTTTTTGAAATAAGAAACTTTGTTTTTGGGTTTAATGGTTACCAATCCAATTACTCTGTCTTTTGGAAGATTCGGAAATGGGACGTTTTCGTATTGAATTTTTGGTGGATTTTCTAAAAAAGCATTAACGAGATTCTGAATTCGGCTATCGTCAAAGAAATCGTCGCCAACAATTTCATTGTCCTGATCTTCTACACCAACCACGATATAAGAATTATTAGTTGGATTAGAATTTGAAAGTGCACAAATATGTTTCAGAAATTTTCCTTTTCCTTCGCGGGTGTGCAGATTCAGCTGTCTTTTTTTATCATAAAAACTGCTTTCGTCATTATGAGCGAGTAAGTTTTTGATTAAAAGACGTTTGTTAATCATGCTTTTTAGATATTAGACTGGCTTAGATTTTTTAGACTTCTTAGATTGTTGAATTTCAGATTTCTAAATTAATCTAATTTTCTAAGAAGTCTAAAATTTTACATTATTTTATTGACAATAAAAAGCTCCAGCGGAGTATTTATATTTATAGATAATTAACGAAGGCGTTGAAAAGAGCTCCGGCGGAGCGATATTAGACTTTCTATATAATCATTCAAATATTTCACCCCGCTGGGGTTCTATCGGATAAATTTATAATCTATAAATATGATGTCCCTCAGGGACTTGGATATTGTAACTTTCTTTAACGAATTTTAAAATCAGAAAATATAACTTAAATATTCTTTTTCACAATCGTCGACGATGCCTGCGCCGTACTCATTACCATCAAATCGGCAATATTAACATGGTACGGTCTTGAAACCACAAAATGAATAATATCTGCAATATCTTCTGCCTGCAACGGATCAAATCCTTTATATACATTCGAAGCTCTTTCTGCATCGCCTTTAAAACGGACTTCGCTAAACTCTGTCTCAACCATTCCGGGATGAATTGCGCCTACCCGAATGCCAAACGGATTCAAATCTATTCGCATTCCGGCTGTAATTGCATCAACGGCATGTTTTGTTCCGCAATATACATTTCCGTTAGGATAAACTTCCTTTGCGGCTGTTGAACCAATATTGATAATATGCCCTGATTTTCTAGCCGTCATTTGCGGAATCACAGCTTTTGAAATATACAAAAGACCTTTTACATTGATATCAATCATGGCGTCCCAATCGTCAAGATCTCCCGTTTGAATTGGGTCTAAACCGTGTGCATTTCCTGCATTATTAATTAAAACGTCAATTTGAGCAAATTCTGCTGGTAATGAATTAATGTTTTCTAAAACCGCCTCTTTATCACGAACATCAAAACTTAAGGAATGTACTTCTGTAAAAGCCGAAAGTTCTTTTTCAAGTTCTTCTAAACGTTCTTTACGTCTTCCGCAGAGGATAATTTTATAGTTATTTTTTGCCATTATTTGTGCAGTGGCTTTTCCAATTCCACTTGTGGCACCAGTAATTAAAACTGTTTTTTTCATTTTTATATTTTTGTTTTTTGCCACAGATTAAAGGATTAAATTGATTTTTAAATCAGTGAGAATCTTTTAATCTGTGGCAAATAATTTCAATTTTTATTTTTCCATTATTCTAAATTCAACACCATATTCAACGCTGTCCAGGTTTCGCCATCAACTTCTCTAAGCAACTTTTTATCAGGATTTATTCTGAAACCAACTTTTTCATAGCATTTTATAGCGCCAATATTAAAATCGAAAACATTCAATTCAATATTGCGTTCTTTTCTGTTTTCAAGAAGAAAATTTAGTAATAAAATCACCATTTGTTCACCAATTCCTTTTCCTCTTTGGTTTTCATCCATAATCAGGATTCGACCCAATTTTGCAGAATCATCTTTAAAATAAATTTCGCAATGTCCGATAGTAGTTCCATCAGAAATATTGGCAACTCTAAAAGCAATTCTGTTTTCATCAGAAAGTGTCTTATCAATTTGTTCATCCGTTAGGGGAAAAGAAAATTCAGGACCACCAAATTGCATTAAATCTTTTGCATTTTTGATAGAATTGATCAATTCAGAATAAAACTTTTTATCAAATTTTTCGAGGCGTATCATTTTCAGAATGTTTTCTTAAGGCACATCATCTCCCATACTTTCTGTCCAGATTGCAAACCAGTCTTCTTTATCCATTTCTAATTCAACTGCTTTCATCAAAGATTGAATTCTCGCAATATTAACCGTTCCTGCAATTGGAACAACTTTCGCAGGATGCTTTAAAATCCAGGCCAATAAAAGTGTATCAGAACCAAAACTGTATTTTTGAACCAGTTCTGAAAGTAATTTTTTTAAACGACGTGTTTTCTTGGTATCTTCTCTAAAAACAGTTCCAAGCGGATTCCACGACAACGGACAAATTTTGTGCGTTTGCATATAATCTAAACTTCCGTCAGTCATTGCTTCATAATGAGTTGCAGAAAATTGCACCTGATTATAGCTCACTTCTGTTTTTGAACGAATTAATTCGGTTTGAGAACTGGTAAAATTAGAAAGTCCAAAATCAATAATTTTTCCTTGTGATTTTAATTTTTCCACGGCTTCAGCAATTTCATCTGCCTGCATTAACGGACTTGGTCTGTGCAATAAAAAAACATCAATAAAATCTGTTTTTAATTTCTTAAGAGATTCCTCAGCCGACCAAATAATATACTCTTTCGAATATTCATAATGTTTGATTTTGTTCTCCGGACGTTTTTCGGCAATCATCTGAATTCCGCACTTGGTAATTAACTGTAATTTGTCGCGTGAAATCTTGCTGGCGTGAAATGCTTTTCCAAAATCTGCTTCGGTGGTATAATCTCCGTAAATATCGGCGTGATCAAAAGTGGTAATTTTGTTTTCGATACAAATTTGTATCATGTTTTCCATTTCTTTATTTGTAAGGTTTTTATCCCATACTCCCCAATTCATAGTGCCCGAAATTATGGGCGATAATGCTGTTTTGCTCATGGTTTTATTGCGTTATTTTTGGTAATAAATATGCTTTAATAAAACATATCGACCAAAGTTCTTAAAAATATAAAAATAGATTCCCAATTCGTCCTTAAAATTAGGTCTTTGGTCGAAGTTTTAACCATTCTTTAACATCTTACTTCTCAAAAAATATTCAATTTGCACTCTCAAAAGTTAGACATAAAAATCAGCGTTTTAAAATAGGTTTTAAAAATATTTATATGGAAGAAAATACAACGACTTTAGACATTAGAGCGATAAATGAAAAAATTGAAAGAGAAAGTGCTTTTATAGACCTTCTTACAATGGAAATGAACAAAGTTATTGTGGGCCAGAAACATATGGTCGAGCGTCTATTAATCGGACTTTTAGGACAAGGGCATATTTTATTAGAAGGTGTTCCCGGGCTAGCCAAAACTTTAGCGATAAATACGTTGTCTCAAGCGGTACAAGGTTCTTTCAGCCGTATCCAGTTTACTCCCGACTTATTACCTGCCGACGTTGTCGGAACGATGATTTACAACATCAAGGCAAACGAATTTTCTATCAAGAAAGGACCAATTTTTGCCAATTTCGTACTTGCAGACGAGATTAACCGTGCTCCGGCAAAGGTTCAATCTGCTTTATTAGAGGCGATGCAGGAAAAACAAGTTACTATTGGCGACACAACTTTCAAATTAGACCGTCCGTTTTTAGTATTGGCAACTCAAAACCCTGTTGAGCAAGAAGGAACATACCAACTTCCTGAAGCACAAGTCGACCGTTTTATGTTGAAAACAGTAATTGATTACCCAAAAATTGATGAAGAGCGTTTCGTAATTCGTCAAAACTTAAAAGGATCTTACGAAAAAGTAAATCCGGTAGTTTCTGTAGAACAAATTTTGCGTGCGCAAGAAGCTGTTCGTGAAGTTTACATGGACGAAAAAATTGAAAAATATATCTTAGATATCATCTTTGCTACTCGTTACCCAGAAAAATACAAACTGGCAGACTTAAAACCTCTTATTAGTTTTGGAGCATCGCCACGTGGAAGTATCAACCTTGCCAATGCAGCAAAATGTTATGCTTTCATCAAACGTCGTGGATATGTAATTCCGGAGGATGTTCGTGCAGTTGTACACGATGTTTTACGTCACAGAGTTGGGATAACGTATGAGGCTGAAGCCGAAAACATTACTTCTGTAGACATTATCAACAAAATCGTAAACGAGATTGAAGTACCTTAAAAAATTTTAGATTTTAGATTGCTGATTTTAGATTTAAAATTCAGCAATCTAAATTTCAATCTAAAATCTATAATCTAAAATCTGCAATCCGAAAAAATGGATACAAAAGAGCTTTTAAAAAAAGTACGGAAAATAGAAATCAAAACCAAAAGACTGAGCAATCATATCTTTTCCGGTGAATACCATTCTTCATTTAAAGGACGCGGGATGACTTTTAGCGAAGTGCGTCAATACCAATATGGCGATGATATTCGTAACATCGATTGGAATGTAACCGCACGCTATAACGAAGCCCACGTAAAAGTTTTTGAAGAAGAACGCGAATTAACCATGATGTTAATGGTAGATATTTCGGGTTCTGAAGGGTTTGGTTCAAAAAGTCAGTTTAAAAAAGACATCGTCACCGAAATTGCGGCAACGATGGCTTTTTCGGCTACACAAAATAATGATAAAATTGGTTTAATATTATTTTCTGATAATGTTGAATTATACATTCCACCGAAAAAAGGGCGTTCGCACGTTTTAAGAATCATTCGTGAATTAATCGAATTTGAACCAAAAAGTAACAAAACCGATGTTGGTGCTGCTTTAAAGTTTTTATCGGGAACCCAAAAAAAGAAAGCGATCGTTTTTGTTATTTCCGATTTCATGTCTGAAAATTATGAGCAAACATTAAAAATTGCTTCAAAAAAACACGATATTACAGGAGTTCGCGTTTATGATATCCGCGAAGAAAAAATCCCAAATTTAGGAATGGTCAGCATGCTTGACGCCGAAACCGGAAAAGTACAACTGGTTGACACGGGTTCGAAATCAGTACGAATGAATTACGAAAAACACTATCAGGAAAGAGTCAATTATTTCAAGGATATTTTTAGTAAATCTGGCGCAGGCGTTGTAAACACAAGAGTTGACGAAAATTACGTGACCAAATTATTGGGATATTTCAAATCAAGATAAATATAAATTTTAGATTGCAGATTTTAGATTTAGATTTTTTGAAAATCGATTAACTTATTTCTGCCAAATTAAAAATAAAAATCCGTTTAAATCAGCGTCATCCGCGTTCTATATTTAAGCATTCGTTTTAGACTAAAATCTGAAAACAAAATCAAATGAAATTAAAGTTTTACATATTTTTATTTTTGCTTTCCTCCTCTATTTTTGCCCAGCAAAAACAGATTGAGACAAGTATCGATACTACAAAAAATAAAATTGGCGCCGAATTTAAGTTGACACTTAAAACGGTTGTAAGTTCAAAATCGAAAGTTGTTTTTCCTAAACTAAAAAACATTGGTTCGCTTGAAGTAATTCAGTCGTATCCAATTGACACAGTTAAGAAAAATGACACGTATGAATTGATCAAAAAATATGGTTTAACGCAATTTGATTCAGGAAAATATACCATTCCGAGCATTAAAATTTTAATTGATAAAAAACCTTTTTCGTCCGATTCAATTCGAGTTGAAGTTAATAATATAAAAGTTGATACATTACAGCAAAAAATGTACGACATCAAAGACATTACCGCTGTTGATAACGGTATTGGCGACTGGTGGATTTATGTTTTACTTGTACTTGTTATTATCGGA
This sequence comes from Flavobacterium sp. MMLR14_040, assembly GCF_033657265.1. Taxonomy (NCBI): domain Bacteria; kingdom Pseudomonadati; phylum Bacteroidota; class Flavobacteriia; order Flavobacteriales; family Flavobacteriaceae; genus Flavobacterium; species Flavobacterium sp. MMLR14_040. The sequence continues at coordinate 103,611 of NZ_JAWVWO010000010.1, forward strand.
ATTGGTGTTTTTGTTTATTGGTTCGTCAAAAAGCGCCAACAGAAAAAAATCGAAGAAGAAGTTTATAAAACACCAATTGAAAAAGCAACAAGTTTGCTAAACAATCTGGAGCAAAAAGAACTGGTTCAAAAAGGTGAAATAAAAGAATACTATAGTGAATTAACGGATATTGCCCGTAATTATATTGAAGAAGCAATTCATATTCCGGCAATGGAAAGTACCACTTCTGAATTGATTCAGGCAATTAGATTGGCTTCTACTAAGAAGAAAATGACTTTAACGCCGGAAACAGTTGAAAATCTGGAACGCGTTTTACGTCAGGCCGATTTAGTGAAATTCGCAAAATCGAAACCGCTTGATTTTGAAATTACTGATGACAGAAATAAAATCCAAAAGGTAATTTTAACGCTGGATAATGCAATTCCGACTGAAGTTCCTGAGGAAATAGAAGATCAGTTATTGAATGAAGCTCAGAGACAAAAGCAAATCAAACTGCAATTACAGAAAAAACGCAACAAACGTATTGCAATTGCTGTAGGTACAGTTGTCTTTTTATTGGCTGCAACAACAACTTTTTTCATTGCTACAAAAGGTTTCAAATACGTAAAAGATAATGTAATTGGTCATAAAACCAAAGAATTATTAGAAGGAGAATGGGTGAAAAGTGAATACGGAAATCCAGGCGTTTTAATTGAAACTCCAAAAGTTTTAAAACGTATGGATACTCAAAAAGCACTTCCAAAAGAGGCAATGGCCTTGATTAAGGAAATGCAGCTTTTTGCATACGGAAGCATGATTGATAATTTTTACATTACGGTTTCTACAAGTAAATTCAAAAATCCCGTAGAACTTGACTTGGCAAAAACTTTAGAAGGAACTTTAAAAATAATTGAAGCACAGGGCGGACAAAATATCATTGTAAAACAAGAAGATTTCCAAACCAATGAAGGTGTTCAGGGATTAAAAGGATACGGAACAATGACAATATTAAATCCGGTTGATAAAACAAGTGCAAAAGCATATTACGAAATTTTATTATTCAAACAAGATCAGGGATTACAACAAATTATGATTTTGCATGAAGAAGGCGACACATACGGAAACGATATTGCAACCCGAATTTTAAATTCTGTTGAACTTAGAAAAGCGAGTAACTAATGAATAAAATAACTTTTTTAAATCCGGAATTTTTTTGGTTGTTTCTTTTAATTCCAATTGCAATTGCTTGGTTTTTCTGGAAACGCAACCAGCAATCGGCTACGTTAAAAATGAGTTCAACTCAGGGTTTTAAAAACAGCGAGTCATTTTGGACAAAACTAAAACCTTGTTTATATGTTTTCAGGATTATTGCTTTATGTTCTTTGATTATTGCTTTGGCACGACCAAGAACGGTTGACATTAGCAATCAGACAAAAACGACTAAAGGAATTGACATTGTAATAGCAATTGACGTTTCCGGAAGTATGCTGGCCAAAGATTTAAAGCCAAACCGTATGGAAGCTTTAAAAAGAGTAGCTGCAGATTTCGTTGAAGAAAGACCAAATGACAGAATTGGATTGGTTTTATACGCTTCTGAAGCATATACAAAAACTCCGGTAACGAGCGACAAACCAATCATTCTCGAGGCGATAAAAGAAATCAAATACGATAATCTGTTACAAGACGGAACGGGAATCGGAATGGGATTGGCAACTGCAGTAAATCGCCTTAAAGACAGCAAAGCAAAAAGCAGAGTAGTCATTTTAATGACCGATGGTGTTAATAATGCCGGTTTTATCGAGCCTGAAACAGCTGCTGATATCGCAAAACAATATGGAATAAAAGTATACACAATTGGTTTGGGAAGTAACGGAATGGCTTTGTCTCCCTATGCATATGCTCCAAACGGCGGATTTTTATTCAAAAATCAAAAAGTAGAAATCGACGAGCAATTAATGAAAAGTATTGCCCGTAAAACAGACGGAACTTATTTTAGAGCAACAAGCAACGACAGGTTAGCGCAGATTTACAGCGCAATTAATAAATTAGAAACCACTGAAATCCAGGAATTAAAATTCTACGATTACGACGAAAAATACAGACCTTTTGTTTTACTCGCAGCGTTTTTACTATTACTGGAAGTGGGTTTAAGAAATACAGTTTACAAAAGCTTTATTTGATTTTCGATTTAAAAAAATCTAAAATCTAAATTCAGAAATCTAAAATTTAAAATGGAATTAGACGAAAAAAAATATTTATACCTTTTGTTCTTACTGCCAATTGTGGTGTGTATTTTCTTTTTCAACTTGTATTGGAAAAGAAAAAAACAACGTGAATTTGGTGATATTGAAATGGTGAAAAAACTAAGCCCTGAAAGTTCTGTTTTTAAACCTGTATTGAAATTATCTGTTTTGCTTTTGGCACTTGCCTGTATCATTATCGGATTGGTAAATCCGAAGATTGGAACCAAGATGGAAACCGTAAAACGTGAAGGTATTGATATTGTTTTTGCAGTCGATGTTTCTAAAAGTATGCTTGCAGAAGATGTTGCACCAAGCCGTTTAGAGAAAAGTAAACAATTGGTTTCGCAAATTATTAATAATCTTGGAAGCGACAGAATTGGAATTGTGGCTTATGCAGGAAGTGCCTTCCCGGTTTTGCCAATTACATCCGATTACAGCGTCGCCAAAATGTTCCTGCAAAGTATGACTCCGGATATGGTTTCATCTCAAGGAACTTCGCTTGACGAGGCTATCAGATTATCATCGACTTATTTCGATGAAAAGAGCAAAACCAGCAAATTACTGATTTTGATTTCTGATGGAGAAGATCATTCTGAAGGTGCTTCAGCCGCTGCGGAAGAAGCCAATAAATTGGGAATGAAAATCATTACGATTGGTATTGGAACTGAAAAAGGAGGAACTATTCCGTTAAGGGAAAATGGTATAATAAGAAATTACCAGAAAGATCAAAACGGACAAACTGTTATTACAAAACTGAATCAGGAAGGCCTAAAAGCAATCGCCAAAGCAACAAAAGGCGGATATGTTTATGGCGGAAACACCAAAGAGGTTTTAGATTATATTAAAAATGCATTGAATAATATTCAGAAAACAGAATTTGAAGCTACACAAATGGCCGATTTTCAATCGCAGTTTCAGTGGTTTCTTGGTTTAGGATTCTTATTGTTATTTGTAGACATTTTCCTTTTGGAAAGAAAAACAAACTGGATTAAAGAGTTGAATTTATTTAACGAAAAGAAATAATAAAGTTCGCCACTAATTACACGAATTTACACGAATAAAATTATTAATAAGTATTCGAAAAATTCAGACACAAGTAACTAATTAGTGATAATTAGTGCAATTCGCGGCAAATAAAAAACATAAAAAATTAGAATGAAAAATTTACTTCTTTATATTTTACTAACGGTTTCCTTGGCGGTTTCGGCTCAGGAAAAAGATAAAACATTGCCTGAAGGTAATGAAGAATATAAGCAGAATAAATTTGTTGATGCTGAGGCAAATTATAGAATTTCGGAATCAAAATTCGCAAAACGCGGTGTTGCTTCTTATAACTTAGGAAATACAATTTACAGACAAAATCAGGCGTCTGAAGCTAAATTGGCTTATGCAAAAGCAATTAAAAATTCCAAATCAAAATCTGACAAACATAAAGCCTATCATAACTTAGGAAATGTTTTTATGAAAGAGAAAGATTATACGCAGGCAGTTGAAGCTTACAAACAAGCATTGCGTAATGACCCGACGGATGATGAAACGCGTTACAACTATGCCTACGCCAAACAAAAGCTAAAAGAAAATCCTCCTAAAAACGATAAAAACAAAGACAAAAATAAGGATAAGGACAAAGACAAGGATAAAAATAAAGATAAGGACAAGGATAAAGACAAAAACAAGGACAAAGATAAAGATAAGGACAAAAAAGACGACAAAGGAGATAAAGACAAGGATAAAAAAGATGGTAAAAATGATCCGAAGAAAGACGACAAGTCTGACAATAAAGGAGAACCAAAACCACAGCCTGGCGGAATTTCAAAAGAACGTGTTCAGAATTTATTAGATGCCGTAAATAACGAAGAAAAGAAAATTCAGGATAAGGTAAATGCTCAAAAAGTAAAAGGCAATCCTAGAAAAACAGAAAAAGACTGGTAGTTTTTTATGGTTAACCGTTTATTCGTTTAACTGTTAATTTGATAACAACTTTAACGACTAAGCAATAAAACATTAAAAAAAACGATTAAACAAATTAACAATTAAACAGTTAAACAAAACTGAAACAATTAATGAAAAGATATTTAATTCTATTACTATTCACTTTTCAGGGGCTTATGGCTCAAGTTCAATTTGAAGCCAAAGTAAGCAAAAACACGCTTGGACTTAACGAAAGACTTCGTATTGACTTTATTATGAATGTTGATGGAGATAACTTTGACCAGCCAAATTTTGAAGGATTTAGAGTGGTTGCAGGACCAAGTCAGCAAGTAAGTCAATCGTGGATTAATGGCCGAAGTTCTTTTCAAAAAATTTACTCTTATATTTTACAGCCTGCGCAAAAAGGGACTGTAACTATTAAACAGGCCACAATTGAGTTTAATGGGCAAATCTACAAAACAGCACCTATAAAGATTGTTGTTACCAATGCTGTTGCCGAAGAAAGGGATCCGAATGACAGACCACAAGGTTCCGGAAGCGAAACTTTAAATCTTGTTGCCGAAATTTCGAAAACAAGCCCTTACTTGAACGAACCTATTACGGTAGTTTATAAATTATACTTTAATAACATTGGTGTTACCGGTTTTAAAGAACTGGCAAAACCAAAATACAATGATTTCTGGAATCAAAATATTGACATCAAACAATTAAAGATCGAAGAAGGAACTTATCAAGGTCAGAGATGTTATTTTGTAGTCTTGAAAAAAACCATCTTATACCCTCAAAAATCAGGTCGATTAACCATTGAACCGCTTTCGTTAGACATTGGTGTTCAATTGCCTACAAATCGCCGTGATATGTTTGGGCAAATGATTTTATCTGATGATAATAAAATAGTTTCGGCCGGAGCAAAAACTATTAATGTAAGACCTCTTCCTGAAGCTACTAAACCGGAAGGATTTAGTGGGGCAGTTGGTAAATTTAATTTTACGGTTACACCATCAAGAACAACTTTAAAAAGTGGCGAAAGTCTTGATTTATATGTAAGTGCCAGTGGAAGCGGAAACATGAAATTGTTTACTTTACCAAAACCGGTGGTGCCAAATGCACTTGAAATGTATGATCCTGTTCATGACGAAAAAGTAACCACAACATTGTCTGGAATGTCTGGAAAAATCTCAGACAAGTACACTATTATTCCGCAATACAAAGGAAAATATGCCATAAAAGCAATGCAGTTTTCATACTTTGATTTGAATTCCGGCTCTTATAAAACCATAAATTCTCCGGAAATTATGATTGATGTTCTCGACGGACCAATGCAGGCGGAAGCAAATGCAACAGCAAGCGCGTCAAAAAATGTGATTTCGAAAACAGAACAATTTAAATACATAAAATCAAAAACCAATCTGGTTTCGATTGCCAAAGATGATTTTTACGGTTCCAATTTATATTATACGCTATTGTTCCTGCCTTTTGTGATTTTACCAATTATTATCTTAGCTAAGAAGAAAAAAGAAGCGATTGATAGTGACGTTACAGGAAACAGAATCAAAATGAACAATAAATTGGCAAAGAAATATTTATCTGAAGCCAAGAAACAGCTTAACAATAAAGAGCCGTTTTATATTGCATTGGAAAAAGCAATGCACAATTTCCTAAAAGCGAAATTGCATATTGAAACCTCGGAAATGAGCAAAGACAATATTCGCGAATTATTATTGTCGAGAAATGCAAATCCGGAAACGGTTCAAAGTTTTATTGTTTTAACAGAAAACTGCGAATATGCACGTTATGCTCCGGCTTCTAGCGCTTCGATTCAGCAGGATTATGATAAGGCTGTTTTGATTATTTCGGAATTAGAAAAACAAATCGTTTAGTTTTAACCGCGACGTTAATTTTACCGCAAAGTGCGCTAAGAAAAAGTGATTTTGATTGTGTTGATTTTAAGTTCGCAAAGTTTTGAAACTTCTTAAACATAAAAATATTGTTATTGTCAAATCGAGCGGAGTCGAGATTTAATTGAGCTTCGACTCCGCTCAGCTTGACAAATGAAAAATAGAAACAAATGAAAAACATACTATATCTCTTTTTATTAATCTCTCAGGTTTTCTTTGCTCAAAACGGCTTTGAAAAAGGGAATGCTTTTTACCAAAAAGCCCAATATAAGGAAGCGGTTCAGGAGTACGAAAGCGTTATTAAAGAAGACAAGCAGCAATCTGCTGAGTTATATTTTAATTTGGCTAATGCTTATTATAAACTGAACAAAGTAGCGCCTTCTATTTACAATTATGAGAAAGCTTTGGTTTTAAAACCAAATGATGCTGAAATTTTAAACAATTTGAGATTCGCCAAAAAATTAACTATTGACGAAATCAAAGAAGTTCCAAAAGTAGGTTTCGCAAAACTGATTCAGAATTTTACGGGCATTTTTACCTATAATACCTGGGCGGTAATTTCGGTTGGAATTGCTTTTGCTTTCTTGCTAAGTTTTATTGGCTATTATTTTTCTCAGCTTACGGTTTCAAAAAGAATTTATTTCATCGGAATGTTTGTTTTCCTGATTGCTTTAGGTTTAAGTATCGCTGCCGGAATGGCCGAAAAAGATCATTATGACAACGATCGCCCGGCAATTGTTTTTGCTGAAGTTAGCGAAGTGCGAAGTGAACCTCAAAAAGCAGGATCGGCTATTTTCTTATTACATGAAGGTGCAAAAGTTTACGTTATTGAAACTTTAGGACAATGGAAAAAAATAGAATTAACAGACGGAACAGAAGGCTGGATTGATTCTTTGACCATTAAAGAAGTAAAGTAGAAAATTTTAAAATTCAAATAAAAAAATCCCAAATTCCAATTGTTATAGCTTGGGATTTGGTTTTTTTGTTTTCAATCCTTCACCCCGCAAATTGTAGAGACGCACAGCAGTGCGTCTACACCCAGCATATCAACAAAGATTGCGTACACGCACTGCTGTGCGTCTCTACGATTTTGCAGGTGGGGAATTTAAAATGTATATATTTTCTCAGGCGTCACACAATAATCCAATTTTACATCCGATTCAAAAACATCATCGATTTGGTTTACGGCTTCGAAGAACGAAAGACCAATTTTAATGGTTTCCGGTTTGCATTCTGCTAAAAATTTATCGTAAAAACCTTTTCCGTAACCAATACGGTTTCCAAAAATATCAAAAGCCAAAAGAGGAACAAAAACTACTTCAATAGTTTCAGACGGAACCGGCAAACCATTTACTGGTTCGGGAATATTGTATTCGTTTTTTTTGATTTTGGTATTATCCGTCAATAAAAAATGAGACATCTTTCTGGTTTCAAAATCACTTTTTGAAATCACAATTTCTTTATCTTTTCCGGAAAGCAAATGCAAAATGTATTCTGTATTGACTTCTTTTTGTTCTTCTATCGGAAGAAAAACATGATAATAGGTTTTATTCCAAATAGGCAATTGCAGTAATTCATTGGCTACAGCCAGACTTTTTTCTTCAATTTCGTCAGGCGAAATCCCTTTTCGAAGACTTTTATACTGTAATCGTAGTTCTTTTTTATTCGTCGGCATCTTCTTCTCCTGGATTATTTTTAGAAATGTGATAAATAGCATCGCCTTCATAAACAATTGGCGAATGATTGGCGTTGATTACATAACCTTCATGCGGTGCTTTTACCTTTTGTTCGAATTTACCAAAAGGGTCTGTAATGATTGCTAAAATTGTTCCTTTGGTAACAAACTTTCCAATCAAATTATAATCGTGCAATAAACCGGAACATTTGGCACGAAGCCAAACCGAGTTTTTAATAAAAATTGAAGGACTTTCAGGTTCTTCTACAATTTGATTTGGATCAAGCATCCCTAAATAATTTAGTAAACGCTTCACTCCCATCACACCTTCATTTGCAATAACATTATTGATATCTAATGATTTTCCACCTTCAAAAAGCAACATTTTTACATTGGCTTTTTCTGATGTATTCCTGAAAGAACCACTAATATTTTTAGAATAAAGTGTAAATGGGGCATTAAATATATCTGCCAAAAGTTTTAATTCCTTATTATTTTCTGTGATCCTGATTTGGGGAGCATTAAATCTGCTTGCACCTCCGGCATGAAAATCGACTGCGTAATCTATAATCGGTAAAATTTCGGCAACGATATGAAAAGCAAAACGGCTCGCCAAAGATCCTTTTTTACTTCCCGGAAAAACACGATTTAAATCACGTCCATCAGGAAACTCCCGGGATTTATTTACAAAACCATAAATATTAATAATCGGAATACAAATTATGGTACCCCGAATTGGTCGATTTATTTTCTTGCTAATAATCTGGCGCACAATTTCGACACCATTTATTTCATCGCCGTGAATTCCGGCTGAAAACAAAACCACCGGACCATCAAGCTTGGAGCGACGTACAATAATGGGAATATTCAGTTTTGTAGTAGTATGTAATCGGGCAATTTCGACGTTTATCGTTTTGTGTTCTCCTGGCAAAACCGGTTCGCCAAAGATAATCATGGGCTTATTATTTTTCATATGAATTATAAAATCTAAATATAGAAATTATATTTTAAATCTATATATTTGACCCAAATACTTAAGCTTTTAGTCGCTTATTTCACTCAAAAATTTAAAAACATTATGAAAAAAATAGTCCTTTTATTTAGTGCAGTAACATTACTTGTTTCCTGTATGAGTAAAGAAGAAAAAATGAAAGAAGCGGAAACAGACGGAAACGAAGCAATCGCTGTAAAATCTAAATTAATTGAAGGTGCAGGAAAGGCACTTCAGGAAGAAGGAAAAGCCGCAGCTAAAAGTGCATCAAAAGGAATTGGAGATGTAATAAAAGGAATAAATTCGGGAATGAGCGAGAGTATAAATAACTCAAAAGTTATTGCTGATCCCGGATTTACTGCAAATTTTGATGAATGTAAAGCTGAAAAGATCTACGGAGCCGATGCAGAAAAGCATAAAAAAGTCACTATTTACTTAATCGCAAAAAAAGATTTTAAGGGTAAAATACTTTTAAAAGCTTTCAATGAAGATAAAAAAGAAATTGGAAGAAGTAATATGGAAGTTTCTATTAAAAAAGACGATGCAAAATATGTAGACTTTGAGTTTGACGAAAGAACACATTTGCTACAAACGGAATACTTCACGATTAAATAAAAATGCCAGATAAAAAAGAGTCCGTTTTATAAAAAGCGGACTCTTTTTTTTTGAAGAAACTTAAAAGAATGATTCATAATTTAAACTCAAAAGTTTAAATTTGTTCTATGCAAAAACCGTCTTTAGAACTTCAAATACAAACCTTGCCGGACAATCCCGGCGTGTATCAATATTATGACAAGGACGACAAAATATTGTATGTTGGCAAAGCCAAAAATCTAAAAAAAAGGGTCTCTTCTTATTTTAATAAAATTCACGATACACGAAAAACGAATGTTTTGGTTCGAAAAATTGTAACCATCAAACATATCGTTGTTCCTACCGAAACAGATGCGCTTTTATTAGAAAATAACCTGATCAAAACATTGCAGCCGCGTTATAATGTGTTGTTGCGCGATGATAAAAGTTATCCATGGATCTGCATTAAAAAAGAACCTTTTTCGAGAATATTTTTAACCCGAAGAATGGTAAAAGACGGGTCTGAATATTTTGGACCCTATACGAATTTCAAAATGGTGCATACAATTCTGGATTTAATCAAAGAATTGTATCCGTTAAGAACTTGCAATTACGATTTAAGTCAATCGAATATCAATTCGGGTAAATTTAAAGTTTGTCTCGAATATCATATTGGCAATTGCAAAGGTCCTTGCGAAGGCCATGAATCGTTTGAAGATTATCAAAGACAAATTGATGCTATTCGCGAAATTCTGAAAGGAAATTTCAAAGAAAGCATGAAAGATTTTAAGCGTTTGATGAATGATTATGCGCAGAACCTACATTTTGAAGAAGCGCAAAAAATCAAAGAAAAAATAGAAATTCTTGAGAATTACCAATCGAGATCAACGATTGTAAACCCAAAAATTACCAATATCGACGTATTTTCGATTGTATCGGATGAAAGTGCGGCTTATGTGAATTTTCTACAAATTTCTCATGGCTCGATCATTCGTTCGCACACCATGGAAATCAAGAAAAAGCTGGACGAAACCGATGAAGAATTATTAGAACTGGCGATTATAGAAATGCGCGAACGTTTTAATTTATTATCAAGAGAAGTAATTGTTCCGTTTGAAATTGATTTGGGAGAAAAAATAAAAACAACCGTTCCGCAGCTTGGCGATAAAAAACAAATTCTGGATTTATCAATCAGAAATGCCAAATTTTACAGAATTGAACAGTTAAAACAATTGCAAATTGTAGATCCTGACCGACACGTAAATCGCATCATGGCACAAATGCAAAAAGATTTGCGTTTGCCTGTAGAACCGCGCCATATTGAATGTTTTGATAACTCGAATATACAGGGAACCAATCCCGTTGCTGCCTGCGTAGTTTTTAAAGACGGAAAAGCCAGCAAAAAAGATTATCGTCATTTTAACGTAAAAACTGTTGAAGGTCCCGACGATTTTGCGTCGATGACCGAAATTGTCTATCGCCGTTACAAAAGATTACTGGATGAAAATGAACCGCTCCCACAATTGATTATTATTGATGGAGGAAAAGGGCAATTATCTGCTGCTTTAAAAAGTATTGACGATTTAGGTTTAAGAGGTAAAATTGCCATTATCGGGATTGCAAAACGACTCGAAGAATTATTTTATCCCGGAGATTCAATTCCGTTATATTTAGATAAAAAATCTGAAACATTAAAAGTAATACAGCAATTAAGAAACGAAGCGCACCGTTTCGGAATCACGTTTCATCGTGATAAACGAAGCAAAGCCGCGCTCAATTCTTCTGTAGAAAGCATACCGGGCATTGGCGAAAAAACGATGCTTACGTTAATACAGCATTTCAAAAGTGTTAAAAGATTAAAATTGGCTACCGAAAAAGAAATATCTGACGTTGTAGGAGTATCAAAAGCCAAAAAAATTGTCGACTTTTACAAAACCAACTAGTTATTTCTTATGCGCCTAATTCAGCTGTCTATTACGAATACTTGTTCAAAACGATTTTTTTCCATTTCCAACTGGTTTGTTCAGTTGACATTTCTTGCATTCTTATTTTTTAATTCGCAGCAAACATTTTCGCAAGAACAACAAGACAGCGTAAAAAGACCCAAAATTGGTTTGGTTTTAAGTGGTGGAGGCGCCAAAGGATTTGCACATATTGGAGTTTTAAAAGTTTTGGAAGAAGCCGGAATCAAAATCGATTATATTGGCGGAACCAGTATGGGATCTATAATTGGGGGACTTTATGCTTCTGGCTACAACGCCTCTCAAATTGATTCTATTTTCAAGAAAACCAATTTTGACGAATTGATAAACGACTATATTCCGCGTTCGTCTAAAAACTTTTATGGCAAAAAAAATGACGAGTTATATGCCATCGTTTTGCCTTTCAGTAATTTCAGAGTCGGTATTCCCGAAGCACTTTCAAAGGGAATGTACAATTATAATTTATTAAGCAGTTTAACCCGCAATGTTAGGCATGTTCGCGATTTTAATAAATTACCAACTCCGTTTTTATGTATCGGTACAAACATCGAAACCGGCGAAGAGGTTTTATTAAACAAAGGCAATCTGGTTCAGGCAATGATGGCCAGTGCGGCTTTTCCTTCCCTTTTTACTCCGGTAGAAATCGACGGAAAATTATTGGTTGATGGTGGCGTCGTTAATAATTATCCTATAAAAGAAGTTCGTAATCTTGGTGCAGACATTATAATTGGTGTTGATGTTCAGGATGATTTACTGAACAGAAAAAGCCTGAAAAATGCAACCAGAATTTTGGTACAAATCACCAATCTTCAATCGATTGACAAAATGAAAAAGAAAATCAAAGACACCGATGTTTACATAAAACCGGACATTCGTGATTATGGTGTAATTTCATTCGATAAAGGGGAAGAAATAATAAGAAAAGGTGAAGAAGCTGCTTTTGCTGTTTATGAAAAAATTAAAGACCTTACAAACGAAACTACTTTTTATAAAAAACCAAAGCTAAAAATAAGTTCTGATACTATTCAAATTAAAAAAATAAACAGCGATAAACTAGACAATTATACTAAAGAATATATTCGCGGAAAACTTCGTTTTAAACCCGGAAGTACTATTACGTATGATGATTTAAAAGCCGGAATGAACAATCTGGATGCCACACAAAACTTTAGTGCGATTTCTTATTGTTTACAGCCAGATGGAAATGAGGATGATTTAGATTTAGTATTAAGAGAAAATCCAACGCAAACGTATTTGAAATTGGGTTTGCATTATGATGGACTTTATAAAAGTGGAATTTTATTAAATCTTACACATAAAAAAACATTCTTAAAAAATGATGTAACTTCTCTAGATATTATTTTGGGAGATAACTTTAGGTATGATTTTAATTATTATGTTGAAAATGGTTTTAATATAAGTTTTGGATTTCGTTCGAGATTAAATCAATTTAATCGAAATGTGACCAATAGTTTCAGCAGTTTAATTACAGAAAGTCCGGGGAATTTAATTAACGTTGACTTTATGGATGTTACGAATCAGGCTTATTTTCAAACTATTTTTGTGCAAAAATTTTTAATGGGCGGCGGGCTTGAATACAAATATTTGAAAATAAATTCGCCAACACTTTCTAATGAGGAGAACATTATCGAAAAAAGCAGCTATTTTAGTGTTTTCGGATATTTAAAATACGATTCTTTAGATAATAAAAGTTTCCCTCACTCGGGAGTCTATTTTTCTACAGATGTGCAAACCTATTTGGCATCTTCAGATTATACACGAAAATTCAAACCTTTCTCTACAGCAAAGGCAGAAATTGCTTTTGTTGACAGGTTATTCAAAAAAGCTACTTTTAAAATCGAAGCCGACGCCGGATTCAATATTGGCAGTGACAGCGTTCCTTTTTTTGATTATATACTGGGTGGATACGGTTATAACAAGATCAATAATTTTAATTATTTCTACGGATATGATTTTTTAAGCATTGCGGGAAACAGTTATATAAAAACAGCTTTGACGCTTGATTATGAAATATTGAAAAAAAATCACGTTAATATTTCTGCCAATTATGCCAATCTTGGTGACGATATTTTTACGACTGTTGACTGGGTTTCTATGCCAAAATATTCTGGTTACGCTATTGGCTACGGTCTGGAAACAATTATAGGACCAATCGAAATTAAGCATTCATGGTCGCCGGAAATGTCAAAAAGTTTTACCTGGTTTAGTATTGGTTTTATGTTTTAATCCTGACTTTAATTTTTAACCGCAATGATTTACGCTAAGTTCGCAAAGTTATTTTAGATAAAGCTTTGCGAACTTTGTGTTTTATAAAAACCTACTAAAATAACTTTGCGCACCTTGCGGTTAAATTTTTAGTGCTCAAATTTTGCCTTAATGGAGAAAAAAATTGAATTATTTTGCAACTATATCGTTGTAATGTCAAAAATTTTAGATTAATTTGCGTCTATAAATGATATGATTTATAATTTAAATCAATAAAAATTACGACATTTGTTATAATGAAAACAAAATGGACAGGTTTATTAGAATATCTTCAATTCCTCATCAAGAGAAATCCTGAGTGAAACCAACGAATTGAGATGATTAGTCAATGATAGAATTGATCTGATTATCTGTTCACACAATTCACCTTTTTCGAATTATCTAATTTACAAATTATCTAATTGAAAAGCCATGCCATTATATCATAAACTTGGAGATTTCCCTCAAAAGAGACACACACAATTCGAAAAACCTAACGGAGGTTTTTATTATGAACAATTATTTGGAACCGAAGGTTTTCACGGACATTCGTCATTATCATATCATGTTCACAGACCAACTCAGGTTAAGGAAATTTTAAACTCTTATTCGGTTGAACCAAAAATTGCAATCGGAAAAAACATAAAATCATTACTATTTAAAGGTTTTGAATTAAAACCGGAGAACGATTTTCTCGACAGCCGCAAAGCCATGATGGTCAATAAAGACTGTATCATTGGACTGGCCGCTCCAAAAGAATCGCTTCGAAATTATTTCTACAAAAATGCCGATGCAGATGAAATGCTTTTCATCCATAAAGGAAAAGGAAAATTAAGAACCATGCTAGGAAATATTCCTTTTGAATATGGAGATTATCTTATTATTCCGAGAGGCATCATCTACCAAATAGAATTTGAAACAGAAGAAAACCGCCTTTTTTACGTCGAATCTTACTCTCCTTTTTATACTCCAAAACGTTATAAAAACCAATCAGGTCAGCATTTAGAGCATTCGCCATTTTGCGAGCGTGATTTTATTCTGCCAAACGAATTGGAAACACATGACGAAAAAGGTGATTTTTTAATTAAAATCAAAAAAGAAGGCATGATTCACGAAGTGGTTTACGCCACACATCCTTTTGACGTTGTGGGTTGGGACGGTTACAATTTCCCATACGGATTTTCAATTCATAATTTTGAACCTATAACGGGACGTGTTCACCAACCGCCTCCGGTGCACCAAACATTTGAAACGGCCACTTTTGTCGTTTGTTCTTTCTGCCCGAGACTTTACGATTATCACCCGAAAGCAATTCCGGCGCCATACAACCACAGCAATATAGATTCAGACGAAGTTTTATATTATGTTGATGGCGATTTTATGAGCCGTAATAACATCGAGCAAGGTCATATCACTTTACATCCAAAAGGAATTCCGCATGGTCCCGCTCCAGGCGCAATGGAACGCAGCATTGGTCACAAAGAAACCCAGGAATTGGCCGTTATGGTTGATACCTTCAGGCCATTAATGGTTACTGAAGAAGCAATGGGATTGGATGATGGTCAGTATTACAAGTCGTGGACGGAGTAACTTTTTAATGTGGCAATGTGTAAATTAGATAATTAGATAATGTTCTTGAAACCGCATAATAATTAGTCAATTAGAAAACTAGATAATTATAAAAAATGATTTAATTTGTAAATTTAAACTTACGATAAAATAATTATCTGATTATCAAATTTTCTAATTATCACATTAAAAACATGACTTTCAACGAAAAATACAAAGACAATGCTCTTTTAATAAAAACTTTCGATTTTGCCTTAAATATTATTCACTATACGACTGAATTACAAAATCAGAAGAAGTTTGTAATTGCAAATCAATTACTAAAAAGCGGAACATCTATAGGTGCAAATTCGAAATCACAAAATGCAGAAAGTAAAGCTGATTTTATACATAAATTAAAAATAGCAATTAAAGAAGCTGACGAAACAGAATATTGGTTGTTTTTATGTGATGCACACAGAGAATATCCAAATTGCAAACGTTTATTAAATGATCTATCAGAAATTTTAAAAATTTTAAATAAAATAATATCAACATCAAAAATGAAATGAATTAGATAATTTGTCAATGTGTTAATGAGATAATTTTTATCGGAACGCACATTACCTAATTTTCTAATTGACTCATTTTCTAATTAAAAAATTATGAGTAAAGAAGTAAAATCAGTAGAATACGGTTTAGAAAAAATATTTGAAGGAGCGCAGGACTTCCTTCCATTATTAGGAACCGATTATGTAGAATTCTACGTAGGAAACGCAAAACAATCTGCACATTATTATAAAACTGCTTTTGGATATCAGTCATTAGCGTATGCAGGATTAGAAACAGGAGTTAGAGACAGAGCATCTTATGTTTTGAAGCAAGACAAAATTAGAATTGTTTTAACAACGCCATTAGCGCAAGATTCTCCAATTCACGCACATCTTCAAAAACACGGCGACGGTGTAAAAGTTGCTGCTCTTTGGGTTGAAGATGCGAGAAGTGCTTATGAAGAAACCATCAAACGCGGCGCTCGCTCTTTTATGGAACCAACGGTTGAATCAGATGAGTTTGGAGAAGTCGTTCGTTCCGGAATTTATACATATGGAGAAACGGTTCACATTTTTGTAGAAAGAAAAAACTATAACGGAGTTTTCCTGCCAGGTTACAAAGAATGGAAATCTGACTATAACCCGGAACCAACAGGATTAAAATATATTGATCACATGGTTGGAAATGTGGGTTGGAATGAAATGAATACCTGGGTAAAATTCTATGAAGAAGTTATGGGATTTGTAAATTTCCTTTCTTTTGATGATAAACAGATTACTACAGAATATTCTGCATTGATGAGTAAAGTAATGTCGAATGGAAACGGAAGAATTAAATTTCCAATCAACGAACCTGCAGAAGGAAAGAAAAAATCTCAAATTGAAGAATATTTAGATTTTTATGGCGGTCCCGGAATTCAGCATATTGCGATTGCTACAGATGATATTATAAAAACAGTTTCACAGCTAAAAGCACGCGGTGTTGAATTTTTATCTGCGCCTCCTCACACTTATTATGAAGCAATTCCTGAAAGATTAGGTGTGCATATGGGAATGATGAAAGAAGATATTAACGAAATTGAGAAACTGGCCATTATGGTCGATGCCGATGAAGATGGGTATTTATTACAAATATTTACGAAGCCGGTTCAGGACAGACCAACGCTATTTTTTGAAATTATTCAAAGAATGGGGGCAAAAGGATTTGGCGCAGGGAACTTTAAAGCCCTTTTTGAGTCAATCGAAAGAGAACAAGAACTGAGAGGAACTTTGTAAAATCGCATTATTTTTACATTAAATCGAATAATTCTCTGTAAAGTGATGCTTTTTATGCAAATGTTATGTTAAACTTGCCTTTTGCTATTTGTTTTTTGAACTTTCTATCTATCTTTGCACTCGCAAATCAGGAAGGGGTGGTTTCCTTCCGAATTGATATAAATTTCATAATTTATAGTTTTTTGGTTAGTTAATAGCATAAAAACTCAGTCATTTTTGACTGAGTTTTTTTGTTTTGGTACATTTGGAATAGAATTTGCATTTAATTACCTTTATAATGAAATGTAAAAATTGTACTATGAAAAAGTTAGTTCTCATCATATTAGCCCTTACCGTTCTCAGTTTCGACGCCCAAAAAGAAGATGCTTTTGATACTGGTGAATATTTTAAATTCAGAATCCATTATGGAATTGTAAATGCCGGTTATGCCACACTCGAAGTTAAAGATGCAACTGTAAATAACAAAAAAGTTTTTCATGCCATAGGTAAAGGATACACTACCGGAATGTCAAAATTTTTCTTCAAAGTTGAAGATTTATACGAAAGCTATTTCGACAAACAAACAGGTGAACCCTATCGTTATGTTAGAAAAATTGACGAAGGTGGATATACCAAAAATCAGGAAGGTATTTTTAACCAAAGTGAAAATAGAGTTTTAGTAAAAGATTATAAACGAAAAACCGAAAAAACAATTCTTCTTACTGATAATGTGCAGGATATTGTTTCGTCTTTTTATTACTTGCGAAATCATCCCAACATTGATAAATTAAAATCTGGAGAGTCTATTACAATCGACATGTTTTTTGATGAAGAAATCACAAAATTTAAGTTAAAATATGTAGGTCGTCAGGATATTACAACTAAATTTGGAACCGTTTCTACAATGGTCTTTAAACCAATGGTACAAACAGGAAGAGTTTTTAAAGAAAAAGAAAGTTTAACTCTTTGGATATCCGACGATAACAATAAAGTTCCGGTTAGAATAAAAGCAGATCTTGCAGTAGGATCCCTCAAAGCAGATCTCGATGAATATAAAGGATTAAAAAATCCATTTAAAGTAAAAAAATAATGAACACCACAGATAATTCTGAATCACTTTTAAAAGAAATTGACCTTAAATTTCAAGCTATAAATCAGAAAACAGATGTACAACTTGAAGGTTTACTTTGGTCAAAGCCAATTACATATTGGGATTACATTCAGACTGATGCACTTTTAAATTTACAAATTCAGCGCACGACGCTTCCTGACGAAATGGTTTTTATCATGTACCATCAGGTAAACGAATTGATTTTTAAAATGATCTTGTGGGAAATTGATCAAATTGCTGATACAGAAAATATTCAGGTAGATTTTTTTAGTGAAAGATTATCCAGAATCACACGTTATTTTGACATGCTTACGAATTCGTTTAGCATTATGGAAAATGGAATGGAAGTGGATCAATACATGAAATTCAGAAATACTTTGACTCCCGCCAGTGGTTTTCAAAGCGCACAATACAGATTAATTGAATTTGCATCTACGGATGTTATCAATTTGACAGATCGCAGATACAAAGAAAGTTTTGATGAAAATACAGATCCGGAAACCAGTTTCGAACATTTGTATTGGCAGGCAGCAGGAAAAGATTATCAAACCGGAAAAAAATCGTATTTGCTTCAGGAATTCGAAAACAAATATAAAGATCAGTTTTTGCGTCAAATGTCATCATTCAAAACAAAAAACATCTGGCAAAAATTTACTCAATTACCCCAGGCAGATCAGCAAAATGAGGAATTAATTAAGGCAATGCGTCATTATGATCAAACGGTAAACATTACATGGGTAATGCAACATCTTAATACTGCAAGAAAATACATACTGGAAAGCGGAAAAGGCAATGGCGAGGCAACTGGCGGAAGCGATTGGCAAAAATATATGCATCCAAAATTTCAAAGACGCATCTTTTTTCCTAAATTGTGGACCGAAGAAGAATTGTCCAATTGGGGAAATGAAACTACTGTTTAATTTCTCAAAAATTTTAAAAGTTTGAAAAAAGCATTCGTAATTATAATAGTATTATTTTCCATATTTTCATGTAACAAAACTGCTGAAAAAGTAGAAACTAAAATTAGCAAACCAAAATCTAAAAAAATAGAATTTGGTTTTAATTACGGTGACTTTAATGTACTTCAAGATACTATAAAAAAAGGAGATTCTTTTGGATCTATTTTTCAGGGTCAAAATATTGGCGACAAAAAAGTGTATGATATTGTCGAGCAGGTGAAAGATTCTTTTGACGTAAGAACGATTCGATACAATAAGCCTTACACACTTCTTCGATCTAAAAACAAAACCAACAATTTAGAGGTATTTATTTATCAGCCAGATGCTTTAACTTATTATGTAATTGATGTTAGAGATAGTATTGCAAAAGCTTATAAAAAAATAAAACCTGTAACTTTTAAACGTAAAATAATTGGCGGGGTTTTAAAAACCTCTTTATCTGAAACTTTAGGAGACGAAAGCGTTGAAACAGCTCTTGCCAGCAGAATTACCAAAGTATTCTCATGGTCTATTGACTTTTTTAAATTAAAAAAAGGAGATCGTTACGGATTAATTTTTACTGAACGTTTTATAAACGGAAAAGTTTATGATGGCGTTGAAGAACTTGAAGCGGCATTTTTTGAATATAAAGGAAAAATTATTTATGCTTTCCCTTTTGAAAAAGATACACTTTCAGGAAAAGTAGAATATTATGATGATGAAGGAAAGACGCTGAAAAACTTCTTCTTAAAAACTCCAATTAAATTCAGCCGAATCACTTCACGATTTACAATGAATAGATTTCATCCGGTACAACACACCTGGAAAGCACACAAAGGAACTGATTATGCAGCTCCAACAGGAACACCAATTTCTACTACTGCATCCGGAGTTGTTGAAGCGACAGGTTATACCGCCGGAAACGGGAACTTTGTAAAAGTAAAACACAACGGCACCTACTCTACTCAATATCTGCACATGTCCAGAATTTTAGTAAAACGCGGACAAAGAGTTACACAGGGACAAAAAATAGGATTAGTGGGAAGCACAGGATTAGCTTCTGGCCCACACGTTTGTTATCGTTTCTGGAAAAACGGAATTCAGGTTGATGCACTTCGATTAAATCTTCCAACGGGAGAATCTTTAACAGGAAATGACAAAACCCGTTTTTTACATCAAATGGAACCTTTAAAAAGAGAATTGGATAGCATTGGGAATTTGTAATATTCTTTTTTTAATAACTAAGGAAAAGGTTTTACTTTACGACTTAATAGAAATTAACAAAAAACTTTGGTGTTAGATTTGATAAAATCAATAATTAATTAAAAATCAGTAAAACTCAAGATACAAAACTGAATTCATTTAAAACTTCGTATATTTGTAGCATAATTTTTACTTTTATTAAATACAGAAAATGGCGACTACGATTAAAATAACTCCAGTAGTAAAAGGTGACGAATCTAAAAGATTTAATACTGTCATATCCTCAAGTAAAACAAATAAAATTTCTGAAGAAAAAAAAGCTAAAATTTTTTCTCTGGTAAGCAAGGTTATGGCAAAAAAAGCATAACAAATGGATTTATCCGATTTTACTTTTTCATTATTAAACGATGATGATGTTTTAGAGTATTTTGATTGTGAGGATGACGAAATAAATGAATTTTTATTTGAAGATTCTAAAAAATTTCAGAACGAAAAAATCACAAATACTTATTTGTTTAAAGAAACTAATCAAATAGTTGCTTTTTTTTCGATATCAAATGATTGCTTGAATGACTTAGGTTATGAAAACTCCATTTGGAATAGACTTCACAGAAAAATTAAGCTACCAAACGAGAAAAGAATCAGACAATATCCAGCTGTTAAAATAGCACGATTGGGAATTGACAAAAACTATAAGGGCAATGGGCTTTCGCATCAAATTCTGGACTTTATTAAAGGATGGACTTTTATTGAACACAAACCCGCATGTCGATTATTAATATTGGATGCTTATAATAAACCTGTTCAGCTTTCTACTTATCAAAAAAACGATTTCATCTTTCTATTGGATTCTGATAAGAATGAGAGACATAGATTTATGTATTTTGACTTGATTAGATTAGAAAAATAAGCTTAAACAAACCTTGGTCAAAGATTTTATAATTGAAATGTAAAATATATCACCTAGAATACTTCTTCCTAAATTCAGAAGGATTTATCCCTTTATGTTTTCTAAAAACCTTATTGAAATGACTTTCATCTGAAAAATGAAGTTCGTCAGCAATTTCGTTTATCCTCATATCTGTATTTAAAAGTCTCGCTTCAATTAATCTCAATTTATAATTAGAAATATATTCCTGTAATGTTTCTCCGGTTTGTTTTTTAAAGTACTTTCCGAGATAATTCATAGAAATATTAAAATGTGCACTAATTACATTTGCTTTTAATTCCTTCGGATTATAAATGTTTTCCTGAATATAATGTAATATTTCGAGTACCTTTTCTCCGGTAGCTTCTTTAATATTCTTTGGTAATTTTAAAGCAATATTTCTCGCTACAATTGTGATTATTGCATTTACAATTTGCTCTGTTATCTTTTGATGATAAATTTGCTGATTTGTTTGTTCGTTCATAACACTTTCAATAAGCGAAGCAATCAAGGGTTTGTCGACTGTATTTTTTAAAATACATCCCGGACGATGACTTGCGTTTTGCAAAATATATTCCATACGCTGTACTGTTTCCTGCATTCCTTTTTGAGCATTTGTTTTGATGTAATATTCGTTAAATCGCAGAAAGAAGAATTTTGTTGGCGTCAAAATTTCAAACGAATGTACATCCTGAGGTGTAACAAGAAATAAATTTCCTGCACGATATTGAAATTGATTATTATTGATAATCTGAATTCCCGTTCCGCTCACAACATATATCAATTCAAAAAAATTATTCTTCCGCGTTGTTTTCGGGAACTGTTCAAGTTCTTTCACATCGACTTCAAAAGGGAGATATAAGTTTGTGTTTGTCATCATGCTAAAATACAATTTTAGTACCAATAAGTACAATTTTCATTGAAAGCTAACCCGCTAATTTTGTATCTGATAACAAACAAAATTCATAAAAAATGAAAATACTTTTAATTGGAGCAAATGGTGAAATCTGTAAAATACTAAAACCTGAATTTGCTAAAAATCACGAAATTATTTCTGCAGGAAGAACAAGTGGAGATTTTAACGTAAATATTAATGATATAAATTCGATTGAGAAATTATTTGAGCAAATCGGAAAAATTGATGCCTGTATTTGTGCTGCCGGCGATTGCTACACGGGAGAATTACTTTCGCTTGACGAAGAAAAATTAAACATTGGCATTCAGAATAAATTATTGGGTCAAATAAATCTTGTCTTAATCGGACAGAAATATCTAAATGATAATGGCTCTTTTACTTTGACTTCTGGAAAAATGGGAGATAAACCGGTAAAAAACAATGTGGCAAAAGCAATTGTAAATGGTGCAACAAACAGTTTCGTTCTCGCCGCTTCTTTAGAACTTGAAAGAGGAATTCGCATCAATGCTATAAGTCCGGCAAAAGTTACAGACATTCCGATTCATGAATTAACAAATGCTTATTTTAAAAGTGTAGAAAGTACTGTAAGCGGAGAAATTATTAAAGTAAACTATTAATCATTTTATCATGAAAAGACTAAAAACGGTTGCAATAGTATTATTTATCACCAATATTACTTTTGCACAAAAAATCGAAAAAACATTAATTGGCACGTGGAAATTGATTTCTGTCGAAAATACAAATGCTGACGGAAATAAAACATTCCCGTACGAAACAAATCCGGAAGGCTTATTATTTCTCGATGACAAAGGAAACTATGCCATTCAAATTTACAAAAATCAAAGGCTTAAAATAATATCGGGAGATAAAAACAAATGCACTCCTGAAGAAAATGCTGCGATCGTACAAGGAAGCAATTCGCATTTTGGTAAATATGAAATTGATGATTCTACGAAAACTATTACTTTTAAGATAGAAACTGCTTCTTTCCCAAATTGGGAAAAAACAGAACAAAAACGGTCTTACAAGTATAATAATGGCGAATTAGAATATGTAGTCGTTAATACAACCCAAGGCGGAAAATCGGTAACGGCAAAAGTCGTCTGGAAAAAACTTTAAATCAAAACAGCAATTCTTAAGAAAAACGTTTTCGTAACTAATTGTTATATAATTATGAAGCTTTAAGCTATTAAAAGTAATTTCAGTATTTTTGTGTTTCAATAAACAAACTTTCAATAAAAACAAAAATGGCTTTAAACACAACAAACCCAACCGGGACTGAAGCGTGGAAAAATCTGCAAAACCACTATAATGCGATTCAAGCAACTACGATACAAGAATTGTTTCAACAGGATAATGCCCGCGTTGAAAAATTCAATTTACAATGGAATGACTTTTTAGTTGATTATTCTAAAAACAATATCAATCAGGAAACCATTTCACTTTTGTTAGAATTGGCGAATTCAATTGGATTAAAGGATGCGATTGCTCAATATTTTGGCGGAGAAATTATCAATCAAACCGAAAACAGAGCGGTTTTACACACAGCATTGCGTGCTCCGGAGTCGGCAACGATTAAAGTTGATGGCGAAAATGTAATTCCTGAAGTTTACGAAGTAAAAAATAAAATCAAGAAATTTACAAACGAAGTTATTTCGGGAGAAAGAAAAGGTTTTACCGGAAAAGCTTTTACCGACATTGTTAATATTGGTATTGGAGGCTCTGATCTTGGTCCGGTTATGGCTGTTGAAGCTTTACAGTTTTACAAAAACCATTTAAATCTTCATTTTGTTTCGAATGTTGATGGTGATCACGTCAATGAAGTAATCAAAAAACTGAACCCGGAAACAACTCTTTTTCTGATTGTATCGAAAACTTTTACAACTCAAGAAACTTTATCAAATTCTGAAACGATAAAAGAGTGGTTTTTGAAATCGGCTTCGAAAGAAGATATTGCAAAACATTTTGTGGCTGTTTCTACAAACATTCAAAAAGTAACGGAATTCGGAATCAATCCTGACAATGTTTTCCCGATGTGGGACTGGGTTGGAGGAAGATTCTCTTTGTGGAGCGCTGTTGGTTTAAGCATCGCTTTGGCAATTGGTTTTGACAATTATAATGATTTGTTGA
This sequence comes from Flavobacterium sp. MMLR14_040, assembly GCF_033657265.1. Lineage (NCBI taxonomy): Bacteria > Pseudomonadati > Bacteroidota > Flavobacteriia > Flavobacteriales > Flavobacteriaceae > Flavobacterium > Flavobacterium sp. MMLR14_040. The sequence continues at coordinate 127,728 of NZ_JAWVWO010000010.1, forward strand.
AAGGTGCCAATGAAATGGACGAACATTTCAGAACTGCAGAATTTGATCAGAACATTCCCGTAACTTTAGCTTTATTGAGCGTTTGGTATAATAATTTTTTTGGTGCCGAAAGCGAAGCTTTGATTCCGTACACACAATATTTACAAAAATTAGCTCCATACCTGCAACAGGCAACTATGGAAAGTAACGGAAAAAGTGTTGGCCGTGACGGAAAACCTGTAAACTACCAAACGGGAACAATTATTTGGGGAGAACCGGGAACTAATTCTCAACATGCTTTCTTCCAATTGATTCATCAGGGAACAAAATTAATCCCAACTGATTTTATTGGATTCGTAAAACCATTATATGGAAACGAAGATCATCACGACAAGTTAATGTCAAACTTTTTTGCTCAAACCGAAGCTTTGATGAATGGAAAAACAGCAGAGCAAGTTCAGGCAGAATTTGACAAACAAGGACTTGCTGCAGAAAAAGCCTCTTATTTATTGCCTTTTAAAGTGTTTACCGGAAACAAACCAACGAATACGATCTTAATTCAAAAACTAACTCCAAAATCTTTGGGTTCTTTGATTGCACTTTACGAACACAAAATTTTTGTTCAGGGGGTTATTTGGAATATCTTTAGTTTTGACCAATGGGGTGTAGAATTAGGAAAACAATTGGCAAATTCTATTTTAGAAGAAATAAATACAAAAACAGTAAAAAATCACGATAGCTCAACTACTTTTTTACTGAAACATTTTTTAAGCAATAAGTTAACTTAAAAATTACATACCAAATTTGAAACGTCTTAATTTAACAAAATTAAGGCGTTTTTTCGTATAAATCGCCTCATTTAACAAAGAAAAGAGATATTTTTGAAAGTTAAACACTACAATATTGGTTGTATTATTATCATTTTAACAAAAAACACGGCATTAAATTCAAAAAAAACCGATTTTAAGTAATACAAAAAGAAAAAATCATTTTAATGTGCAACAGATTAAACAAATCTATCCTTTCTTAACATTTTGATAACATTATCTGATTTTAATGTTATAATTTTGCCAAAAACAATAAACTAAATAAACAAATGAAGACAATGAAAAATTGGTTACTCACGGGACTATTGTTCATGATAGTTTCAACCGCATTTTCTCAAAACAAAATTACGGGTACTATTACCGATGGTGCTCTTTCTTTACCTGGTGCAAATGCGGCAGTTAAAGGATCTTCAGACGCTGGTTCAAGTGATTTTGATGGTAAATTTACTATTACAACTTCAGTTACATCTGGGCAAGTTGTTGTTTCTTATCTTGGATATGAATCAAAAACTATTTCTTTTACTGTTGCAGCTGGAGGAACAGTTAACTTAGGAACTATTACTTTAAACTCAAATTCAAATGAATTAAGCGAGATTGTTGTTAAAAGTAGTACAGTAGATATCGCAAAAGACAGAAAAACTCCTGTTGCGGTTTCAACTATTAAAGCAGCTGAAATTCAAGAGAAATTAGGTTCTCAGGAATTTCCGGAAATCCTTAAAAACACTCCTTCTGTATATACTACAAAATCAGGTGGTGGATTTGGAGATTCAAGAATAAGCATTCGTGGTTTTGACCAAAAAAATATTGCGGTTATGATTAACGGTATGCCAGTTAATGATATGGAAGGTGGAACTGTATACTGGAGTAACTGGGCTGGTTTATCTGATGTAACTTCTGCAATGCAGGTTCAAAGAGGTTTAGGATCTTCAAAATTAGCAATTGCTTCTGTTGGAGGAACGATCAACATTTTAACAAAAGCTTCTGATTTAAAAGAAGGAGGATCAGTTTCAACTTCATTTGGAAATGATAACTATATTAAATCACAAGTTTCTTATTCTACAGGAAAATTAAGCAGTGGTTTCTCTGCATCTGTTTTATACAGCCATACTCAAGGTGATGGTTACGTAGACGGAACAAAATTTAATGGAGATAATTACTACATTGGTCTTGGTTATGCTACTAAAGATAACAAACATGACTTTCAATTTACTTTTACTGGTGCGCCACAATGGCACAACCAAAGAACAAGTAATATTACTTTAGAAACGTACCAAAAATACGGAACTCCTTCTGATCCAAATATTAAATACAACTCTGACTGGGGTCTTTTAAACGGAAAAGAATTTAACATTAGAAGAAATTACTACCACAAACCGGTAGCTTCTCTTAACTGGGATTACAAAATTAACGAAACGACTAAATTATCAACTATCGCATACGCTTCTTTCGGACGTGGTGGTGGAACAAATGGTACTGGTGGAATTCAAGGAAGCAACTACGCTAACGCTAAATTAAGAACTGCAGACGGATTAGTTGATTATGACAAAATCGTAGCATATAACTCTGGTCAACCAGTAACTCTTGCTGGTGCTACAACACCAATTACACGTACACCAAATGCTGCTGGTCAGTATCAAAATACGTCAAGTTCAGCAGGAACTGGAGCTGGTATTTCTCAAATTTCATCAATCAACTCTCATAACTGGTATGGTGCAATTATCAATTTAGATAAAAAATTAGGTCAACATTTCACTTTAGATGCTGGTATTGATGTTAGAGGATACAAAGGTATTCACTACCAAAACATCAACAACCTTTTAGGAGCTGACAGTTATTTAGATAATTATGATGTTAACAATCCAAATAGAGTTTTAACTGAAACAAATTCAGTTTATCCTTCTTGGAATCCTTTCAAAAGTACAAGCGGAGAGGAAAAAATTAACTTCAATAATGATGGTGATGTAAACTGGTACGGTGCATTTACGCAATTAGAATATTCTAATGATAAATTGACTGCATTTATTCAGGGAGCTATTTCTCAACAAGGTTTCAAAAGAGTAGATTATTTTAAATATTTATCTTCAGATCCGTTATCTAGTACAGATTATGAAAACATTCTGGGAGGAAACGTAAAAGGAGGAGCTAACTACAACATTAACGAACACCATAATGTATTCGTAAATGCAGGTTACTATTCTAAACAGCCTTTCTTTAATGCGGTTTACCCAGGGAATGCATCAATTGTGAATCCACTTTTAACAAATGAAAAAATATTAGGTCTTGAGGCAGGATACGGATTCCGTTCAGGTATTTTCAATGCAAACGTGAACGTTTACCGTACATCATGGAAAGATAGAAACTTAAGAATTACTGATACAAGAACAACAAATACTGGAGGTTATTTTGACTATACCGGAATTACAGAAGTACATACAGGTTTTGAACTTGAAGGTACTGCAAGAGTTATGGACAAGTTAAAAATTAACGCAATGTTCTCTATGGGAGATTGGGAATATGAAGGACAAGCAAACGCTACCACTTATGACAACCAAAATAATGTAATTGAAAGCGCATTATTATATCTTGACAAAGTAAAAGTTGGTGATGCTGCACAATTAACAGCTTCTTTAGGCGCTACTTATGAAGTACTTACAAGATTAAATGTTGATGCAACTTACAACTATAATGAAAAATTATATGCTTTCTTAAATCCAAACAGCTTTACAGCTGCTGATAATAAAGGAGCTTTAGAATTGCCTTCTTATGGATTAGTAGATGCAGGTATTTCATACAAATGGTTAGTTGGAAGAACAAAAGCAAACTCTGTTAACTTTAGACTAAACGTAAACAACTTGTTTGACACAGTTTATATCGCTGAATCAAAAACAAACAATTTTGCTAGTGATAATCTTCCTGTTGCCGCTGGTCAACCAGCCGGATCAAATGGAACTTATGCTTCAAATGGTTTAGTTTACAGAGGAATTGCTACTAATAACGCAGTATTCTTCGGTTTCGGTAGAACTTGGAACTTTAGCTTACGTTACGATTTCTAATATTTAGAATCTAAATAAATATCAAAAACGGCATTGACTTTTAAGTTCAATGCCGTTTTTTTATACCCTTTTTTGTTATATTTGTTTCAATCAAAAAAATAATTTATGTACAATTTTCTACAAAAATTTCACTCTGGCTGGGCATATTTAGCTTTGCTTCTTTTATTAATTGCCGTTGTAAATGCTATCATCGGATTAACTTCAAAAAAAGATTTTACTGCTAAAGATCGTAAAATTGCCTTATTTGCTTTAATCGGAACTCATACTCAATTATTAATCGGTTTGATCCTTTATTTTGTTTCTCCTTTGGGAAAAGCTGCTTTCGGACAAATGTCTAATGCAGAACTTCGATTAACTTCATTAGAACATCCTCTAATCAATATTATAGCCATCATTCTAATTACTATTGGATGGTCTAAACATAAAAAACTAATTAATAGCGAAGCAAAATTTAAAACTTTTGCTATTTTTTACGGTTTAGGATTATTGCTTATTTTAAGTAGAATCCCATGGAATCTGTGGTTTTAAAAACCATCAACTAAAGCCCTAAAATTAGGGCTTTTTTTATCTCGGCATATTATTTGTACAAAGTCCCCAAGTCTGAAAAACAATAACCCATGAGAATTAAAAAAAACATTACCCTCTCTCTATTTGCAGTTACATTTTTAAGTTGTTTTACTACTATAACGAGTCAAAACAAAACAGCGGTAGAACCTCCTAAAATTATTCAGGACACAGTAAAAATTGGAAAATTATCAGTCCCGCCGTTGGAAAATGATTCTCTATTTACCGACAATGGTTTAAAATTAAAACCTTACAAAAAAAATGCACACGCTTCTTATTACGCTGATAAATTTACCGGAAGAAAAACAGCAAACGGAAGCAGATTTGACAATAACAAATACACCGCAGCCCATAAAAAGCTTCCATTTGGTACCCGAATAAAAGTAACCAATGAAGCAAACGGGAAATTTGTAATTGTAAAAATTACCGATCGTGGTCCGTTTGTAAAAACGCGTGAATTAGACCTTTCAAAAAGAGCTTTTATGGAAATAACCAAAAGCAAAGGCGCAGGTGCGATGAAAGTGACAATAGAAAGAATAATAGAATAACAAAAAAGTCCCTTAATTGGGACTTTTTTATTTAAACAAATTTTCGAATACTCATTATGATTCCGGTATGAATTCCTTCGTGGTAATTCACAAAATCTAATGCGTCCTGAACATTTGTGAGTTCAAAACCCATACTTGTCATGTAGGTTGTATAGTTTTGAAAAATTCCCGAATTAACATCTTTTTCAGTTGTATCTAAAGTTGAAAAAAGTAATGCTCTGATTTCATCAAGTTCTGATTGTGAAACATCGCCTTCGGGTTTTGTTCCTTTTTTATATTTATCAATAAATTCATCAGAAACCAGCATTGGCAAACCTGACAATTTATAGACTAAAACTTGCTGTGAGGAAATACAATGTGCCACATTCCAAATTAAATTATTACTATATCCTGCCGGAATTTTATTCAATTGTTCTAATGAATGATTATCCAAAATCTTTAGAAGAATTTCGCGAATGGTTTTCTGTACTTTAAAAACTGAACTCATATTTATATTTTTTTTATAAAATTAGTCATTTTTATATTTCAAATGGATTTTCTTTGTACTCTAATAAATCAGAAATCATGAACAAAATATATTACTTAGCTTCTTGCGATACGTGCCGAAAAATCATTAAAAGTTTACCAAAAGACAATAATCTGGTTTTTCACGATATTAAACAAAATCCGATTACGGAGGCTGAACTGGAAGAAATGTATCAGCTTGCAGGTAGCTATGAAGCTTTATTTAGTAAAAAAGCACAGTTGTACAAGTCAATGGATTTGAAAAACAAAAATCTAACCGAAGCCGATTTTAAAAAATATATTCTGGAACATTATACGTTTATCAGTCGTCCGGTTTTTATTATTGATGAGAAAATTTATATTGGCAATACACAACCTGTGACTTTACAGGTAATGAAGGCTTTAGAGAAATAAAACCCGAAAAGATCTAATGAATACGGGTTTGCGTTAGGGATAGAAGTGGAAATCCTTTTTTTGAGCTTTTTCTGCTCAAAAAAAGATTGGGAGCGGATAGCCTGTCCGCCGCGGCGGAAACGCCCAAAAAACTAAAATTCTGTCTTTAAAAAAGTTAACCACAACCTGAGCCATAACGAATAAGCGAAGCAAATTGCACAAATTTGCACGAATTAAAATTTTTAATTAATCGAAAAAATCAATAAATTCATTTTTGCTAATTCTAAAAGATTTAGACAAGATTAATTAGTAAAAATTAGCGAAATTCGTGGCAAACAAACTGTTTTAACAGATTCGAGATTTAAAACCCAAGACTGCAAAGTTTTATTTATCTTTGCGCCTTTATACTCAATTATATGATACAATCTATGACAGGGTTTGGCAAAGCTTCTTTGCAATTGCCTACAAAAAAAATTACCGTCGAAGTAAAATCCTTAAATAGTAAAGGTTTAGATTTAAACGTAAGAATGCCGTCGCTTTATCGCGAAATGGAACTAGGTTTAAGAACTCAGATTTCTACCAAACTTGAAAGAGGAAAAATTGATTTTGCGATTTACATCGAAAGTACTGCTGAACAAACTTCCACTAAAGTAAATGTTCCTGTTGTAAAAAATTATATCGCTCAGTTAAGAGAAGTATATCCTGCTGCAGATGAAACAGAATTGATGAAAATGGCGATTCGTATGCCGGATACCTTGAAAACAGAACGCGAGGAAATCGACGAAAATGACTGGGAACAAATTCAGGTTATTATCGAAGAAGCGCTTCAAAACATCTTAAATTTTAGAAAAGACGAAGGTGAATCTCTTGAAAAAGAATTTAACCTAAGAATTGGCAATATTCGTCAATACATGAACGATGCTTTGGCTCTTGATCCAGAACGTGTTCAGGCTATTAAAGACCGTTTGCAAACTGCAATTTCTGAATTGAAAGTGAATGTTGATGAAAATCGTTTTGAACAGGAATTGATTTATTATCTTGAGAAACTTGATATTACCGAAGAAAAAGTCCGTTTAACGAACCATTTAGATTATTTCTTAGAAACTATAAAAGGTAAAGAAGCAAATGGTAGAAAATTAGGCTTTATTACCCAGGAAATGGGTCGCGAGATTAATACAATGGGTTCAAAATCAAATCACGCTCAAATGCAGAAATTGGTTGTGATGATGAAGGATGAACTAGAGAAGATTAAAGAACAGGTTTTGAATGTTTTGTAAACGCATTAAGCTTTAAGCTTTAGGCTATAAGCAAAAAAAACATAAAGTAAGAGAGCTTAAAGCGTACCGCCTAAAGCCAAAAGCATAAATAATGAATAAAGGAAAATTAATTGTTTTCTCAGCACCGTCAGGATCAGGAAAAACAACTATAGTAAGACATTTACTTGGGAAAGAAGATTTAAATTTAGAATTTTCGATCTCAGCGGCCTCACGCGACCCACGCGGAGAAGAAGAACACGGAAAGGATTATTATTTTATTTCGTTGGAAGAATTCAAAAAACACATTAAAGCCGAAGATTTCCTGGAATGGGAAGAAGTATACCGTGATAACTTTTACGGTACTTTAAAAACGGAAATCGAAAGAATCTGGGCAATGGGAAAAAATGTGATTTTTGATATTGATGTTGCCGGCGGATTACGTATCAAACATAAATTTCCGGAACAAACTCTGGCCGTTTTTGTAAAACCTCCAAGCGTTGACGAATTAAAACGCCGATTAAAAGAACGTTCTACAGAAACTGACGACAAAATTAACATGCGTATTGCAAAAGCTTCGGTTGAACTGGCTACTGCTCCACAATTTGATACCATTATCAAAAATTATGATTTAGATACGGCTAAAGAAGAAGCTTATCAGTTAGTAAAAGCTTTTGTGAATGCTTAAATTATAACACAAAGATACACGAAGAAAAAAACACAAAGTCACACAAAGAAAATTAAAAAAACTTTGTGAATCTTTGTGAAAGCTCAGCGAATCTCTGCGAAACAATTCAAAAATGAAAATAGGTCTTTATTTCGGAACATATAATCCCATTCATGTTGGTCATATGATTATTGCCAATCACATGGCTGAGTTTGCCGATTTAGATCAGATTTGGATGGTTGTTACGCCTCATAATCCGCTAAAAAAGAAAGCGACTTTACTGGACGATCATCAGCGTTTGCAAATGGTTTTTCTCGCCACTGAAGATTATCCAAAAATTAAACCATCGGATATTGAGTTTAAATTACCTCAGCCTAATTATACCGTAAATACGTTGGTCCATTTGCAGGAGAAATATCCAACTCATGAATTTTCTTTAATTATGGGTGAAGACAATCTAAAAACGCTTCATAAATGGAAAAACTACGAAGTCATTCTGGATCATTATGATATTTATGTTTATCCGCGCATTTCTGAAGAAGTCGAAAATATCGAATTAAAATCACACCCGAAAGTGCATATTATCGATGCGCCAATTGTAGAGATTTCTTCTACTTTTATAAGAAACAGTATTAAAGAAGGAAAAAATATTCAGCCATTATTGCCTCCAAAAGTTTGGGAATATATTGATCATAATAATTTTTATAAGAAATAAAAAAGCCTGAATTACAAATTCAGGCTTTCGTTTTTAATATAAATCAAGTTAAATTATTTCATGAATAGCTCCAGCGGAGCTTAATATTTATAGCTAGCAATAAGCGTTTGGTCCAGAGCTCCATCGGAGCGACATTTTTGGTCACCAAATATATCACCCCGATGGGGTTTCCGTAAAGAAATCTTTAAAAAATGCTCTAAATATGTTGTCCCTTTGGGACTATCCTAAATCATAATTGAATTTCCTTTTATGCTTCAACATTAACAGCACTTTTTACTCGCGCTCTAATATCACTCAAAGACTGGTCAACTAAAAGCTTTCCATCTCTGAAAACTTCTTTCAATTCACCTTGTTTTTCTTCTTCCCAGGAAACATTATCGGCTAAATGATAAACTCCATCAACTAAATCAATTTTCATTAATCCTTTGGCCGATTTTTTAGTTCCGTCATCAGTGATTGGATCTTTAAAGATTGCTCTTCCTTCGCCGTCAACTTCACCGTAAGTTGCTTTCATAGCGAAACCGAAAGTATCTCTGGTATTGTATTGATACGTGAATGAACCAATTCCTAAAACAACGTTGGTAGAAGCAAAACCCTTTTCTTTTAATCTTTCACAAATTTGTGTTGCTCTTGCTACCGTAATACTATCGCCGTAAATAGCGCCAATTTGCGGAATAAGTTCTTTGTATCCTTTTGCATTGGTTGTTCCTCCAAAAACATCCCAAAGAAGCTCAATTACCCCTTTTTTCTCTTGTTCTGTTTTTCCGTTTGGATTTCCGCAGATAATATCAACCGGATCTCCACTATCAGGACGAATGACTACTTTTCCTTCTCTGGCAACAATGTCTTCTTTTAAACGTGGTAAATAATCGGTTAGCACTTTCCATAAATCCCAGGTATCAGAAACGATAGAAACAATTCCTTTTGGATATACTTTTGTAATTAATCTTTTGAAAGTTTCACACTCGCCTTCTGTAGTTCCCATACACATTACAGAATGCTCTGTGGCGGCAACTGAACCTGCGATTAATTCTGTATCTGAATTAGCATTATAATATTCTTCGAAAAAATCGATTGCCGGAATAGTATCAGATCCTGTAAAACTTAATAAATGTCCGGCTGCAGAAGTTACGGCAGCTTCAATTCCACCCATTCCTCTCATTGAGAAATCGTGTCCTTGCCAATTTACAAAATCAGGAACAGAAGAAGTTTCGTCGGCATATTTGTCTAATACTTTTCTATATTCTCTGGCAATTGTAGCCGAGTTACAAGGAAGCCAAATAACCGCAGAAAGCAAGGTTTCGAAATAATTTGTCAACCAGAAAAATTCCGGAATCGTATTATACATCGTAAACATTGGAACTCTTAAAGGAACACTTGCTCCTTCTGGCAAAGCTTTAAAAACCATCGGAATATATCCTAAATCGTGTAAATCTTCGATATGTTTTGTTCCAACTTGATTTTCACCCAAATAATTATTGATTCTGCGTGCATATTTTTTAACAACTTCTTCTTTTGGCTGTTTGAAGAAATAAGTATCAAAATCGTGAATAATATATTTTTTGATGAAATACTGCAATCCGAAAAACACAACTTCATCAAGGGTTTCAATTCTTGATTTTCTTGGTGTCCAGTTAGAATATACTAATGTTGTTTTGTCCGGGTATTGTCTTCTGTGGTCAACTTTGTAACCGTCTGTTAGTAAAAGTGGGTTCATATATTTTAGTTATTTAAATTCTTGTAAAATTTTTTGGGTTTCACAGAGACTCGCAAAGTTTATCACAGAGACTCGCAAAGTTTTAATTTTCTTTGTGCAACTTTGTGTTTTTTCTTTGCGTGTCTTTGTGTAATTATTCTTTGTCCTCAATTATATTTTAAAACTACTTATTTCTTCCTTTTTCATTTATATAAAATGATTGCACTACATCGCTTTGCCAAAATACTTTTGTTTCTATATCAATACAACTTAATTTTCCATAAAAACCTGCTCCAGTATCGATATTCCAGACATTACAGCCTTGCATTGGAATTTCAATATTATAATGAAGTGTTGGCGTATGGCCAATGTAAATTTCATTGTAAAGCAATAATCTTTTAGGATAGGAAAGCGAATCTTTTTGAATTCTCTTATCCATCGTTAAAGCCATTTCCCAAAGTGTTCTGTCCCAAGAAAAATTGCTTGCATAATGTTCTTTTTCCGGACCATGCATTGATGAAAAACCAGCGTGAATAAACAAATTATTATGCTCATCTACAAAATAATCTTTCATATTCGCAAAAAATCAAGATGTTTCTCTTTTTCCAAAGAATCAATGCTCTGATAACTTTCTATAGTTGATTTTCCGCCATGCAGATACCAAATATCATTTACAACATCTTTGTTCAACCATTCATGGCACCAAACATCATGATTTCCGCGTATAAAAATGCATTCTTGTTTTTGAGATAAATCAATCAAAAAACCAACAACTTGTGCTGATTCACTCCAGCCATCAACATAATCTCCAAGAAAAATAAGCCTGTCATTTTCTTTAACGGCAACTTTTTCCAGTAATTGAATTAAAGCTTTTAAACCACCGTGAATATCGCCAAAGACTAATGTTCGTTTCATGTATTCACTGAATTATTTAAATTTATTCAATAGATCCACATCCAATTTAGTCAAAAAGTCTTTCCCGAACTTATCGTTTTCTAACTCTTCATACAAAAACGAAGGCAAGACTTTATCACAATTTTGTTTGTGACTTAAAATTGCCATACATAAAGCTGCTACAGTATCTGTGTCACCGCCATAATCGATACTTGTTTTTAAACAATCCTTCATTGACGTTGCTTCAGATACAATCTTAATAACAGCTTGTGTTGTTGGATATCCGTGCATGTCAATTGGAGAATTAATTTTATAATTCTCATTTTCCTTTAAAGTTTCATTTAGAAACGCAATCAAAGTCGATCCATCACCCAAATTGTATTTAAAATAATGAACTGCCAAAGCAATACGTTTTGCACAACTTATACCTTCAACAGTAAAGTGAGAAGTTTTTGCCTGAATTTCGCAAAACTCCATTAATTGCTCTATATTTTTTAAGTAGCCAATAGAATAGGCTCTCATTGCAGAACCGTTTCCGTTACTTCCGTTATTGATTATTTTAATAAAATCAGATCCATTTGAACTGGCATCCAAGGCATTGTAAACCCGGTCTGAATATCCTCGTCTTTTATCTCTATGAAAAACTTCGACAAACTTATCTGCAACTTTAACCTCGTTCCAATTTTCTTCTTCTAATAACAATTCTGAAATTGCAATTGCCATTTGCGTATCGTCTGTATATCTTTTATAAATCTCAGTACAAAGTCCGTGTTTATGATATTGAGTAAGATTGTTGTTTTGAGAAATAAAATCTAAATCTCGAAATTCAAAACCTGCACCGTATGCGTCGCCTATTGCTGCTTCTAGTATCATAACTATTGTTTTTGGTTGTTAATTTGGGGGATTTCTGTTTATGATTTAAACTCTATATATTTTGCCGGAACTTCATCTGTTAACCAAACATTATTCTCAGATAAATAAAATTTAAATCCGTCCCGATTCATTTCACCGCTTCTAACGGTTAGAATTTGAGCAACTCCTCTTCTACTTCCTACCTTAATCGCCGTTTCACGATCTTTGGAAAGATGCACATGCTGACGGCTCATTTTTTGTAAACCTTCTTTTTTAATGTTTTCCATAAACTTGGCAACCGTTCCGTGATATAAATATTCCGAAGGTTCTGTTTCTGCTAAATCTAATTCAACGGAAATGGAATGTCCTTGACTTGCTCTGATTTTCGATTTATCTTCATTAAAAGCAAAACGTTTTTTATCATTATTTTCTACTACATAATCCAGAAGTTCAGCAGTCATTTGATTTTGACTTCCTTTTTTATTGCATTTTTCAATTAATTCTTCCACATCTGCCCAACCGTTTTCGTCTAGTTTTAATCCGATAGTTTCCGGCGAATGTCTAAGAACTAAACTCAGGAACTTGCTTACGCTTTTTGCAGTTTTTTCATTCATGATTTCCAGAGATTTTCAATTTTTTATTCAGTTCTTCATCCTTAAAAAGGAAAGGTTTTTCAGCAGGAACCATGAGCTTTTCTAATTGTTTATTCTGAACAAATTCATATTGAGCCATAATGTGATAGCCTGATTTCGGCCATGCTACAATTTGCTCATCGTATTTTTTTAATTCTATTTTCATTTTGTATTGTACACAATATCTTCATTGTGTTGTTTTTAATTATCTGAGTTAGATCGTAAAATGCAAATCCCAGAGGGATGAAATATTTATAGAAAGTTTAATTTATTTCAAACGAACCCCATCGGGGTGGCATATTTTGGAATTCAAAATATAAGGCGATATCGCTCCGCTGGAGCTTTTTCATAACACATGTATATTTAGCTATAAATATTATGCTCCGATGGAGCTATCTTATAATAGTCAAATCTATCTAGTCATTTTTAAATTCTAAACAATAATCTAACTCAATTTCTTATATCTTTTTTCTAATAAAATCATTATAGATTTTATAACTCTCGTCATCAAAACAAACAAATATTATTTTTTCCATTTCTGAAATTTTATCGAAATTCTGAACTGATTTTATAGCAATTTCTGCCGCTTTATCTTTTGGAAAATGATAAATTCCTGTGCTAATACCTGGAAAAGCAATTGTTTTAATATTATTCTCAACAGCCAGTTCTAAACTGTTTTGATAACAAGCTGCAAGCAGATTCTTTTTTTCTTCTTTATCACCATTCCAAACTGGGCCAACGGTATGAATTACATATTTTGAAGGCAAATTACCTGCCGTTGTAATGACTGCTTCTCCAACTTTACAACCGCCCTGTTTGTTTCGAATCTGAATGCATTCCTCTAAAATTGCTTTTCCTCCTTTTCTGTGAATAGCACCGTCAACTCCACCTCCGCCAAGCAAAGAAGTATTAGCTGCATTTACAATTGCATCAACTTGAATTTCTGTTATATCGGCTTTGAGAATTTGTATTTCCATAATCTAACTTATTCTAATTCATCTCTAACTTCCATCAAAGCAAAACCCAGCAAATTCAAGCCTTTCCATTTCTTCGGATTCATAACATCTTTATGATCACCCGCCATTCCTATTCCCCAAATGGCGTCGACGGGACTTGCTTCTACTATAACCCTGTCTTTTGTATTTAGCAAAAAAGTTTTTAACTCCGGATTCTGACTGAATTTATGATAATTCCCTTCCTTCACAATGTCAAATCTGGCGGCTAGCCAAAGCGTTTCATTATAATTCTTCACTTCTCGGCCTAACTTTTTGGCTTCGGCAGGAGAATTGGCTTTAATGATTTTTGCTAAAATTTCATTGTCCTTAAACAATTCGGCTTTTTTAGCCATCATCCAGTGTTCGGCAGTTTTGTAGATCACTTTATCGACTTCAAAAGAACTTAACCACCATTGACTAAAGCAGGTTTTCGAAATACTTCCGTCTTTATTGGGCTGATGTCCCCAGAAAAACAAAAACTTATTTTCTGGATCTATATTTTCTATATTATATTTCATTTTTTCTTTTATTGAAACAAAGAAGTTATCTGTTTGAAATCTTTAGAATCGGGTGAAAATGATCCATAAATTTCCTTAAACTCTGTTGTTAAATGTTCAAATTCATAATCCACTTCAATCTGATCCATACAGGTTACAACCAAATTTCTTTTTGCGTTTAAACTATAAGCTGCATCCAACTTCAAACTATAATTTAAAAGATCATAATCTAAATCGCCTGTTCGAAATTCTCTTTGAAAATCATTGTAAACACAGGTTTCTTCTTCGTTATTTTTTAATTTTAATTCTCTTTCATTTGCCATCCAGCCGCTTCCGTGTCGGGTTGAATAACTTCTGGTAACATAATAAACCTCAACATCATCTATTTTTAATTTCTGGCAGATTTCAAAAGCATTTTTTGAAGTTGTATTGGCATACGTCACATTCGGGAAAACACCGTGATCCATGTCGAGTAAAATTCCCTGGCTTCCTTCAAAAATCAGATTTTCATAGTTGCCTAAAAAACTGTAATCGCTGATGTTCCATTTTATTTTATCAATGATTTCTAAGTAATGATTTACTTCTGCATCGATTTCACTTTCATTTAAAAAACCGTAATAATAAGCGATTTTTTGCAGTTTCTCCAAAAGCATTTGCTTTGGCGCAATCAAATCAATCGCATACAATTTGTACTGACCTTCGTTACGTTTCATTGTGGCTCCAACGCCTTTCCCGCAAGTCCCGTGATCCAGATTTCTCACGTTATTTCGGTTTTGCCAAACATCAAACGGAGTTGTTATTTTCGCTAACGGATGAATATGAAGTTCAACATTTCCGCCTTTCTCTTCGAGTTCTTCTTTTTCATTGAATAAAAAAACCGGATGAATCGTGCAATGTTCGCTATAATAAGAAGGCAAACCGCGAAGTGCTCCGCTGGCAAAACTCGAATGAACATGCTTTTTTCCGTCAATCATTACCGTATGTGCCGCTTGCTGCCCGCCCGAAAACCGAATAACTATAGATTCAGGATTTTGCTTCGCCAGAAAATCTGTTGTAATTCCTTTTCCTTCATCACCAAATCCTAAACCTATAACTATTTGAGCTGTTTTCATTTTGTAAAATATTTTTTAAGTTCTTTCAACTTAAACTTAGAAAAAACTTTGCGTCTTCGCGACTTTGCGAGCAAATTTCACGCTAGTATTAAAAAACTTAAAATAATAATCTCGCAAAGACGCAGAGGCGCAAAGTTGTTTAAAGCATTTCTATATTATCTAATCCGTCAAGCGGAATTGTTCCTAAACCTGAGCCAGAATTTTTATGTGTATCGCAAATGATTTTCTTGATTACATTCGGGATTTCCTTGTGATCTTCTATAGATAAACAATTTTGTCCCAACAATTCTTTCCAAGCTACATTTGCTCTTACAGCCTGATCAGAATGTAATACGCTGATATGATACACTTCGTAACGTTTTTGTGCTTCTTTTAATAATTCCAGAGACGTATATGTTTGCTGTCCAGAACCCATAATTTCTTTTATGGCAGATGCCGGAAGCGTTGGCAAATTTGGTTCGTCACCAACAGTAAACAACAATCCTTTTTGACCTCTTTTTTCGAAAGCATCGGTTTTGGTATGAAAAGCCGCAAAATACCACGCCAAAAGATAACTTTCTCCGGCGTTTCCTCCACCTCCGCCTTCAATATAAGTTCTGGTTAACCACATATCCAGTTCTTCATCGCCAGATTCAAATTGTCCAACCTGAAGCGGAAATCTGTCGCATTCGTGATCTCCAATTCCTAAAAACAAAAGTGCCGGATCCGGAACGCCGCCCTGAATAATTCCTCCCATTAATTTCGGAAGTCCATCCTTAATCAATTCATGCGGAATATGCCCCATACTTCCTGTAACATCCAATCCCAAAATAATTGGAACTGTGTTTGGATGAACTTCTGAATCTCTGGCTTCTCTAAACGTGATGCCATTCGGATTCATAGATTCATGTGCCATATGCAATGAATTTTGCGTGAAAATTTCACTTGCTGATTTTTTTCCGTAACCTGCTGCTTCGGCTCTACTCAAACGAGCGCCTAAATCGTATCTTGTACCTCCCATGATTAAAAAGTTTTACCAAATAAATATTCGAATCTCTTTTTTGTCACTTCAAACTGAATATTTAAATTTCTGATTGTTAATGATAATTCCATATCTCTTTGCACAAATGCTTCCGGTTGAAAGTCGGCAAAAGTCAAACTATTCTTGTCAAGCGGACTAATATCGATAAGGCCTTCCTGCTCTCTTTCGAGTCTTTTTATTTTTAATTCGATGTCTTCAACTCGACGTCTGTAAATTAATTCAGAATCTTCACCAATTGTTTTGGCTCTGTCTTCTCTAATCTGATCATTGTTTCTTTTTAAAGATTCAATAAATCTTGGTTTTAAATCGCTCATCAGTTTTGGGTTTATTGTTAATAGTTTATTGTTTTGTTTCAGGTTTCAAGTTTCAGGTTGCCGTAGAGAACGTGAAACTTGAAACTCTTATTTAGACCAATTGATCTAATTTGATTACTTGAACGTTTTCACCTTCAAAATCTTTAAAAGAATTCGTTGTAAATATTTTGTCAAAACAATCTAAAACTTCAAAACCTTTATTGAAGATTCCGTGGCTTACGGCTAAGTATAATTTTCCGGCATTTTTGTTTTTTAATTCTTCGGCTAAGCCAACAAAAGTTCCACCGCCGTCGCAAATGTCATCTACAATTAAACAATCAATTCCGTTTAAGTCGTCTTCATAAACTTTAAAACCAGATAATTTTCCGGTTTTTACATCTCGGCTTTTACTGCATTCTACAACATCAACTCCGCCTAAAAACTCAGACACTTTATAGATTTTCTTCAAAGCGCCTCCGTCTGGAGAAATCAATTTTACGTTTTCTCCTATTACGTTTAGAACTTGTTTAATGAAAGTATAATTTGGAATAACTGTCCTGTTGTTCAATAAAGCCGGAGTCACTTCAGAATGTGCGTCAAAAACAAATACTTTGTTTAACTGCATTGCATTTATAATATCAGCATACACTTTTACAGATAATGGTTCGCCGGGAATCATAACACGATCTTGTCTCGCAGCCGGGAAATACGGAATAAAAAGATCAATGATCTTAACATCCATTCTGCGCAACGCATCAACTGTAACACACAACAATCCTAAATCGTTGAAAGAGTTTAGTCTATGTGTTATTGTTATTTTTCTGTTTGCATCAAAATCAGGACTGATTTTAATGTGTGGTTCTCCACCAGAAAATATAAAACTTTGAAATTTGATTTCTTCCTGATTTTGAAATGGAGCGAATTTTGGGTCTAGGTTAAGTATCATAATTTTATTAGTTTGCGTTAATTATACGCAAATATAGATTTAATTATTTAATAAACAATTTTATTTTGTGTAAAATTTACGCAAATATGCTTTTTATTTTTTAAGCCACAGATTATCAACGATAAACGTTATTTTTTTTTACCATTAAGATATTAAGTTTCATTAAGCAGCATGACTTAATTTTCTTAATATCTTAATGGTGAAAAATTTTACACTTTTATGTTAGTTATCGTCTGCAGATTCTTTAAAATATTCTTTGGCTACTTTTTGGGCGATTAGTTTTCGTTTTTCTTTTAGTGCTTTATCCTCGCTGTCAAAAGCTTTTACCATTTTTTGACCTTTGGTTCCTACCCTTCCGTATTGAACAATTATCGTATTACCTTCGGTACAAATTTCCCAAAACTTATTACTTCCGTTTGAAGTATTCAGGTATCTTTCAAAATTAGCATTTGCGTTAGATCCTGTTTCGGGATTATTTTCTGAGAGATTATTTTCAATTTCAATGGTCGTTTCTTCCATTTCAACATCATCAAAAAACGACTGATTGTGCAACGCCGCCCCAATCATTTTTAAAACTCTTGGTTTGTTTTCAATCCAGTCTTTCGAATAAATCTGGCAAACTGTCCAGCCGTTGGCTTTTAGGATTTCTGGTCTTAA
Organism: Flavobacterium sp. MMLR14_040; assembly: GCF_033657265.1. Taxonomy (NCBI): domain Bacteria; kingdom Pseudomonadati; phylum Bacteroidota; class Flavobacteriia; order Flavobacteriales; family Flavobacteriaceae; genus Flavobacterium; species Flavobacterium sp. MMLR14_040. The sequence goes on from NZ_JAWVWO010000010.1 coordinate 145,826, forward strand.
AAGATATTGCTCGAGAATATCGTCATTCGCATAATGAAGATCATCATCAATCATAATTCCCAAAACAAACTCTTCGTCTTCTGCGGCTTTTTTGATTCCCAAATGACATTTAAATTTACTTTGCCCAATATTTTGGGTAGCGAAATAGCCCATTTTCTCGATTTCTGCCTGAATTTGGTTGGCGATTAAACTCGAAGTTTCAATTTTGTTTTTGCTGTTTATCGAATTCAAAACATTATTTGCCGCTTCCAATTGTCCCAAACTAATTAGTTCCGCATATTGAAGGTATTTTCTAAAGTAATTTGCACCTTCGTTGTATTCGTTTTTAATGTCTGTGTATTTTATAGAACTCACGACGCACATACTTTTCTTGGCTCTGGAGAAAATTACATTCAGTCGTTTTTCTCCGCCGCGTTTGTTGATTGGCCCAAAATTCATCAGCATTTTTCCCGTCGGATTATACCCGTAACACGTACTCATAATAATAATGTCGCGTTCGTCTCCCTGTACATTTTCGAGGTTTTTTACAAAAAGTCCAACAAACTGGTTGTTTTCAATACGTTTGTATTCTTCTTCAATCAGGTTTTCAAAAACTTTATCTTCTATACAAATGTTTTCAATTGCCGTTTCGATTTCGTTTTGCTGTTCCATCGAAAAAGCAACAATACCAATACTTTGTTCTTTATTCTGAATTAAAAGTTCACGAACCATATTGGCGATATATTGCGCTTCCAAAATATTAGAACGGGCATTATAAACTCCTTTTTGGATATAATGATAGGATATTGGCTTAGAAAACAAATGATCCAGATTGTTTTTTGCCTCTTTTACATCATTCACAACAATCGCTTCGCCCACTTTGCTGTGATCTTTCAAATCCGGAATAGTCAACAATTTGCTGTCATAAAATGAAGCATTCGAAAACCCAATCAAAGCTTCGTGTTTGCTTCGATAATGCCAGCCCAACATAATCGACGGAAATTTGCGTGCGCCTTGCGTCAGGAAACTATCGGCATCTAAAGAAAAATAATCATCATCTTCATCGGTTGCATCGGTCCATAAATCGTGCTGGTTTCCAGATGAACTTCCAAAGAAATTACTTGGCGGCATTTGCATTTCATCCCCAACAATAATGGTTTGTTTGGCTCGGTAAATGGGCACCAATCCTTCTTCGAGCGTAATCTGACTCGCTTCATCAAAAATGACAACATCAAAATAGTTATCATCCACCGGCAAAGTATCTGAAACGCTCAACGGACTCATTAACCAAACGGGTTTTATTTCTCGGATAATCTGACCGGAATCTGAAGACGCTAATTCACGAATAGATTTAAATCGGATGCTTTTACTGAATTCATTTTCCAGAATTTTTCTTCCTTCGGTAATCGATCTTTTGCTTTCTTTTTGTTCCGATGTCATTCCGGAAACCGACATTTCAGAAGTTAAAATCAACTCTTTCAGGTTGCTGACTTGTTTTGCAATGATGTATTTTCCGTTTAATTCTAATAAATCAGCATACATTCTTTTTACTTTTTCGATAGAAGTATGCAGCAAATCCATGTTGAATTTTTTATGCGTATAATTAATCGCATAATATTTCTCTAATGATCTTTCTGCCAAAGTAATTTTTAAATGATCGAGCGGAATTTTAGTTCCTTTTAATAATTGAATCACCGACGGGTTTACATCTTGTATTTCATCAAAAAAAGAAGCGTACAAATCAAAATAAGCTTTCTTGGTATTGATCGCTGTAATTTCGTTTTCAATGGCCGATAAACTTAAATTCTCGTAATTTTCGATACTGTCGCACAAAGACGAATTTACTTTTAAGAACAAATTCTTAATTTCCGAAACTTCTTTTCTTTCTTCTGCATTCAGGTTTTTGGCAAAATCCAGAATCGTGGCGTCTAATTCTTTTTTAAGCGTTTCAGTATGGTATTTTAATTCGAATAAATCACCCAAATTGTAATTATTTTCGAAATCACTTTTCAAAGAATTGAACTTTTCTTCAAGCTCAAACTGCGCAATATAATTTTCTAAAATAACAGATAAACTTGGTTTTACTGCATGTTTATTAAGATCATAAACGGCGAGAATTTCGTTTTTTGTCTTCTTAAAATCAGAACTTATAAAATTAAAAAAGCTGTTTTCATTTTTTCTGATGATTTCCAAAGCCGTTTTTGCTTCAGTTTCAGATATTGTGCTGGTCCAATACGGATATTGTTTTGCCAGTTTTTCAATATCAGATCGCAGTTTCAATAAAGTCTGAACATCTTTTTCAAGCGATCTAAAAAGCACACTGTTTGGTTCTAATAATTCGGCTACATTATTATCAAAATAAATAAAAGTGCCGATTGCTTTTCGCAGGAATTTATGAATCTCAAAAAACGTATCAATTTTTGGCGGAATAGAAACAAAATCCAGTCGTTCTGAAATGTTTTCTAATAATTCCTGACTGTTTTCCAGATCCTTTTTTAAATCAGAAATATGCTGGTATTTGCGAAAAGCATCCATTTTTAAAAAGCGGAACGGATGCACAGAGAAAAACTCAGATTGGTTTGTTTCCAGATTTATCGCAAATAATTTCTCGAATAATTCTTGGTTTTTATTCCAGTCTTCTAATCCTGCCCTGTCGTCGAGCGTGTTTAAATTATCCAATAACGCTTTATGCGAATTCGAAATCAAAACATCAAAAATCGATTTGATCGTAAGATTGGTTTCAGAATCGATTCTGGCATTCATAAATTCATGAAAAATTGCCACTTTATTAATTTCAGCATCAATTTTTTCAACGAGCTTATTTCGCGCTTTTGCTATTGCTTCAAAATTATTTTTGGATGCTGTAAAATCGTTAAAAGTTTGTTTCAGATCAAAAATAAATTCTTTTTTGTCTGCCTGCGAATCGTGAATTAAACAGCATAAATCGTCTAAGCCCTGATTTTTAAGTCGGTAAAAAACAACGTCTAATGCCGCACGTTTTTCGCAAACGAATAAAACCTTTTTATCATTTGCCACATAATTGGCAATTAAATTAGCAATGGTTTGCGATTTTCCTGTTCCCGGCGGACCTTGTATAATATAACTTTCTCCAGATTCTGAATATTTTACGGCATTGTTTTGCGTAGGATCGCTTGCCACAACATTAAAGGTTTTGGTAAAACTGTTTCCGGATTCCAGCTCGTTTTTAAAATCTTTTTGTGCCAATGAATTAAACAAACTCTTGAAAACATTATTCTCAACATCATTTTCTATCACCTGGTTGTAATCTCGAACCAGAGACATTTTTTTATAATTAAAATTGCCTAAGATTAAATTGCAGGTATCAAATTCCCAACGGAAAGGGTTGACGTCGCCTTCATCAAGCTGGTAAAATTCTCTTTCAATCGTTTTATTTTCATTGAAAAAATGAGGATTCTGTTTGATATCGCTGTTTATCAGATATTCCAGAGATGAAGCTTGTTTGAAAACATAATTTCGAAACAATTCTAAACCATAAGGCTGATAATTTTCGGGTTTATAAGAATAATTCAGGCTTCTTTGATCTTGGATCGCTTCCCGTTTTTTCGAGCGTTTATTAAACTGCGTCAGGATTTGTTTTGCCTGCGAATGAATCAGTTTTATTTTGGGTTTTTCAATATAATCCAAAACAATTCCCGAACTGTTTTTCTCAACTTGAATTCTTAATAATTCATAAATCTCCTCGATTTTAGTTTCCGAAAGCTGAATTGTTTCCGGCAATCGAATATCATATAAATCTTTTAGCATATTTGCCAAAACCGGATTTATTTCGACTTCAGAATCTAAAAATTCGAGCGTATAATCATCTTTTACACCTTTTTTCTTGGTGAGTGTGACCGATGCCAAAAGCAAAGGCGAAACTATTTTCTCTGAACTATTTTCTTTGGTATTGAACCAATTCAGGTTGCATAAAACTAATTTTAACTGACTAAATCCGTATTCGTTAATGTCTTTATTGGCTTCTAAACGAATTTTATCGAGCGTTGGAACTATATAAGTATTGTCTTGAAATTCTAAATATTTGTTGAGCGAAATCGTACTGGTATTGCTGATTTTTTTGGAGATTTCAGCATTCCAGTAAAAAATAGCATTCGGATCGATATTCTCATAATTCAACGCCTGCGGAACGGAGGAAACGGTAAGATTCAGAAATTTTAAATTCGGCTGAAAATATAATAATCGGTTTCGTTTGCTGTTATCAAATAATCGGTTTCGAAGTTTTTCATGAATAAACTGATTTCTGTTTTTAACTTTTGCGTCAATTAAATGCGATAAATCATATTCGGTTTCAGGATTATAATCTCTGTAATTTTGAAGTTTTTCGACTATTTCGTTTAAATCTTTCCAGCGATTTTCGCGATTTAATTCTGTCATTCCCAAAATAATATTGGCAATTGCAGGATTTATTTTGCTGTTCAAAAAGTACATTTTCTTGCGATATTCTACAAAACGTTTTACATCTTCGATATCTGTAAAATCAAATTGCAAAGCGATACTTGCCAGAATCATTCCCAAAACAAAAATGTCTGTCAACGGATCATGATGATCAAATTCAAATTCAAAAGAACTATAATCTTTTACATAAACCGGTTTTTTAGAATTTTCTAAATCATCATCAGAAACACTTTTATCGCCGTATTCTCTTTTTACTCCTTCTCCAATTTCGGTTGTATTAAAATGTTCTCCCGAAATTTCAAACGCTTTACTTTTACTTTTAAAAAATGCCGAAATTGCTTTTGTATTTTGTTTTATTTCGAATGCATTATCGGTAATATGCAAATGCTGGTTTTCGATATAAATCGTCGAAATATCCTGTAGCGATGCCACTTTTCCCTGATTATGAATCGAAGCAACTGTTTTCAACAAAGGCATTATTATGGCAATAATATCATCGTTGGCAAATACTCCTTTCTGAAAATTTTCGGTAATAAATTGATAAAAAGCGGATTCCTTTATGGGTGTAATCATCTTAATAAGTGTTTTCTAAGTCTGATTCTAAAATAGTATTTAAGGTAGAAGTGCAATTTTGGGCAAATGCTTTATAGGTTTTCTCGGTCAGATTCAGTTCTTTTTTCAGAATTGTTTTCATTTCATCTTCTAAACTTAATTGTTCCGAAATATCCAGAATATGCCCAATAAAGGCTTCTTTCAAATCCGGGTCGCACAAAGCAAAATCAAGCATTACGTAAGCATAATATTCTTTTAAGTTTTTCTTGCTGTTTTCTATTTTCAGTTTGAAAGCATCATCAATAAAGGCGTCGGTTTTTTTATCAGAATTGGAAAAATACTGTTTGTAAAGTGCTGTACAATATTCAGATTGCGTCCATTTTGGTTTCAGAATAATCGAGATTAATTCTTTTGTAATATCAAAAACCAGCTTTTTATTAAATAAGTTTAATTGATGCAAATCGGTTTTTCCGGAAATGATTTTTTCTGTTTTGGAATAATAATTGGCATTATCTTTTTCAAAAATTTCCAATGATTTTGCCCGGATAAAATTCTCCGGATGCGTTTCTCCGTCAGAACCTTTTTCTATTCTTTCCAGGATTTCATTGGCTTGTTTCAAATAGCTTTCTGCCGAAACTTTTTCTAAACCAGTATTTAATTTGACTAATGTCTGAATGGTAGTTTCCAAACTTCCGCTGACTTTTAAAGCACCCAAATCGCAATACAATTCGGTGTAAAGCTGATACAATCTGGCAGTTTCATAATAAAACAATTCGCTGTTGCCGTCGCTTGCAATGGTATTGATGATTCTGTTGGTGATTTCAAAATCGCCATTTTCCAGATTAAACAACAAAATATGCGACAATTCATGTCCGAATAAAACCAGTAATTCGTCTTCGTTTAACAATTTTAAAATCGTTCCTGATAAAATAATGTGGGCTTCGTTTTCAAAAAAAACAACTCCGGCATTATTGTCCATACTTTGCGACTGATAAATCGTGATGGGAACCAGAATTCCTAATTTATCTTTTGCTATATTTAAAATTTCATAAACCTTAGGTTCTGTATTGGGATCAATCCGATAAGAATTTTTTAATAAATCGGTTTTAAAGGCTTCTTGTTGTTCTGCTTTTACTTTTTCTTCAGAAAACCAAGACCAGGTTTTGTCTTGCTTTTTAAAATAATCTCTTAAATCAGAATGGAATGGAAATGGTTTAATCATGTTAAGTAGGTTAAGCAAATTTTATTTCAAAATGAAAGCCTCTTTCTATCAAGTCATTATATTTTAATTTATTAAACTTAAATAATTTTGCCGGACGACCACTTTTTATGGGTGAAAATTTGTCTGTTTCTTCTAAAAATCCATAACTAAGTATCTTTTTTCTGAAGTTTCGACGGTCAATTTCTTTTTCTAAAATCGTACAATACAAATTTTCAAGGTCAGAGAACAAAAATTCTTCGGGAAGTAAATCAAAACCAATGGGCTCGTAAGTAAGTTTGGCCTTTAATCTTGAAATCGCTTTTTTGATAATTAAATTATGGTCGAATGCCAAAGAAGGAATTTCGTCTATTTTGTACCATTGTACTTTATCGGCATCTGTATCTGCTTTAATTTCAAGATTTGAAGCATCGACCAAAGCATAATAGGCAACCGAAATAACACGGTTTCGGGAATCCCTGAAAATATCATCGCCAAAGGTATAAAGCTGTTCCATGAACTTTAATTGCACATTGGTTTCTTCATGTAACTCTCTAATCACAGAGTTGCTCAACGATTCATCATTTTTTACCAAACCGCCCGGAAGTGCCCAGTATTTTTCGGCAGAACCAAATTTTTGTTCTATTAAAAGCACGTATAAACTGTTGTTTTTATATCCAAAAACAATGGCATCAACAGCGATTCTAATATTTTGAAGATTTTCCATAACTCAAACACATTAACAACAAATATAACTATTGAAGTTTCCCGTTGTTATACTAAAACGAAAAAGTTTGCCACGAATTTTAATCTGCAGTGTTTTTTATGATTGTAGAGAAGTTTGCCTCGAATTTCACGAATTGGCACGAATTAGTATTTGATCTCACAGTGAACAAAAAATTCGTGCCAATTCGTGAAATTCGTGGCAAAAAAATAATTTGTAGCGAAAAAAAATTACAACCTATTTCCTAAAAACAATTTTAATTCTTTAGAAATAGCTTCAAAAAAAGAATTTAAATTATTGTTTTTGGCCGTCAATAAGTATACAAATTCCTCAGGAACGTGAAAACTATTCCATACTAATTGCAATTTGTTTTCTTTAATATATTTTCTCGCATTGCAATTCCAGGTTATCGCAAGTCCCGAATTTTTAGACAGCATTTCCAACATTTCAGATTCTGATGGAATAATATAATTAGGCACCATTGAAGGTCTTTTTTTACTAAAAGCATGCAGCCAGAATAATTTGATATGCGGAATTCTCGCATCATGACTATACCATTTTTGGTTGTTAAGCCATTTTTCAGTTTCGGTATAATTATCAGCTTTTAATTTCTGACGGAATTCTTCGATATTTAAATTCATTGGCGCCACCATGATTAATTTAATTTTACCTACGATTTCGTAAATAGTATCAAACGTATCATATCTTTTTGTTGTAATGGCAAAATCAAGTTTCTTGGCATCAACAAGTGCAAAAAGTGCATCATCTTCGGCAAACGTAAAATCGATAAAATCAAATTTAGAAATCAAAATACTCCCGCAGCTGTTGAATAAATCTTTTGAAACACCAACAGAAATCAAGCGGACAGAATCTTCTGCTTTTGCCCTGAATCCGTTTTCAACAGTTTCTAATCTGTCGAGCGCATCTATAATCAAATTATTCAGTAACTTAGCGTACTCTGTTGGTTCTACGCCTTTAGATTTTCGGTTAAATAATTTATAACCAACATGCGCTTCTAACATAGCTATTTGCTGACTAACCGCGGGTTGGCTCATAAACAACTCTTTTGAAGCGACAGAAAAATTTCCATTTTTATATACAGACTTAAAAGTTCTGTACCATTCCAAATTTACCATGATATAACTTTATTTATAACAAACATAGTTTATTTTATTTTTACTAATATCACATAAGGTGTAAATTTGATCAAAATTTAAACATTGATAATAAGAAATGAAAAAAATCGCATTAATCGCAATAATCGTATTAACAGCTGGCTTTTCGGCAACAGCTCAAAAAACAAAAAAGATGAAAAAAGTATTATTCGTTGTTACCAGTAACGACAAACTGGGCAATACAGGAGAAAAAACCGGATTTTGGTCAGAAGAATTTGCTGCTCCTTATTATGAATTATTAGATAAAGGTGTAGAAATTACCATCGCATCGCCGCTTGGAGGCCAGCCGCCAATTGATCCTAAAAGTGCCGATCCGTCATCAGCAACGGAAGACACAAAACGTTTTGATGCCGATAAAACATTACAGGAAAAATTAAAAAACACACATAAACTTTCGACTATTAATCAAAAAGATTATGATGCGGTTTTTTATCCTGGAGGTCACGGTCCGCTTTGGGATTTGGTGGAAGATAAAAGCTCAATCGCTTTAATCGAATCTTTTTACACTCATAATAAACCAGTTGCATTTGTTTGTCATGCGCCAGCCGTTTTAAAAAATGTAAAAGTAAAAGGTGATTATTTAGTAAAAGGCAAAAAAGTAACCGGTTTTACCAATACAGAAGAAGAAGCTGTAGGTTTAACCAAAGTAGTTCCGTTTCTATTAGAAGATGCTTTAACTCAAAACGGAGCTAAATTCTCAAAAGGAGAAAACTGGCAGCCGTACGCTGTTGAAGACGGACTTTTAATTACAGGACAAAATCCAGCTTCATCAAAATTAGTTGCAGGAAAATTATTGGAGAAATTAAACTAAGATTCTAAGTTGCTAAGGTTCTAAGTTACTAAGATTTTGGAAATCTTTAAAAAACTTAGACACTTAGTATATCAGAAATTATTAATAAAAGATCTACGTTGCTAAGATTAAAAAACTTAGAACCTTAGCAACTTAGCATCTCAGAAACTCAAAAAAAAAATGCTAAACTTTGAATTATACAATCCGACGAATTTAATTTTCGGAAAAGGACAAATTGAAAAACTTTCTGCTTTAGTGCCTAAAGATGCCAAAATATTATTGGCTTACGGCGGTGGAAGTATTTTTAAAAATGGTGTTCACGAACAAGTAATCAAAAACTTAAAAGGTTTTGATATTGTTGAATTTGGAGGAATTGAGCCAAATCCGCATTTTGAAACGTTGATGAAAGCGGTTGAAATTATCAAAGCAGAAAAAATCGATTTTATTCTGGCTGTTGGTGGTGGATCTGTAATTGATGGTGTGAAATTTATTTCGGCTGCTGTTAATTTTGACGGAAACCCAATTGATATTTTACAAAAACGTTTGCTGATTAAAGAAAATGCAGTGCCTTTTGGAACTATTTTGACTTTGCCTGCAACGGGAAGCGAAATGAATTCCGGATACGTCGTAACGATTAAAGCAACTCAGGAAAAATTAGCTTCTGGCGGAAGCGCTTTGTTTCCTAAATTCTCAATTTGCGATCCAACCGTAATTGAATCTTTGCCAAAAAGACAATTGCAAAATGGTGTTGTAGATGCTTATACCCACGTAATGGAACAATATTTAACGTATCCGCACGAAGGTTTTTTACAAGACAGAATTGCCGAAGGAATTTTGCAAACGTTAATTGAAGTGGGTCCAAAAGTGGTAGAAAACCCAACAGATTATGCTTTGGCTTCTAATTTCATGTGGAGCTGTACTATGGCTTTAAACGGATTGATTCAAAAAGGAGTTCCGTCTGACTGGGCAACACACATGATTGGTCACGAATTAACCGCATTATACGGAATCGACCATGCACGTACTTTGGCGATTATAGGTCCAAGTTTGTACAATGTAATGTTTGACACTAAAAAAGGGAAACTGGCACAATACGGAAGAAGAATTTTCAACCTAACAGGTTCTGATGACGAAGTTGCAAAAGAAGCGATCAACAAAACAGTCGAATTTTTCCACACCATGGGAATGGATACTAAACTGTCTCAATACACAGATGATTATACCAATACAGCAGATTTTATTGTAAAACGTTTTGATGAAAGAGGCTGGAAAGGTCTTGGTGAAAATCAATTGGTAACTTTAGATAAAGTAAAATCGATTGTTGAGCTTAGTTATTAAGTTCTAAACAATAGTATTTAGCTGCAATTTTAAACTTAGCCAACGGTTTCAACCGTTGGAGCACAATAAATTATCACCATACGTATCCCATGGTTGAAACCGCGGGCTATATTTGAAATAGAATAGTTTTCTAAACTTGTGACTAAAAAGCAACAAAAAAGGCGTTCTTAAAATTTTTAGGAACGCCTTTTTAAAATACTAAAACAAAACTAACTAACTCAATTTTTGCTAAATTCATTAAAATTCTAATTTATAAAGAGTTATAACGCAGCTATTGAATTATTATTGTATACAGCATAAAATATTTTTGATAATTATTTAAAACTGTCTGAAAACCATAGTTTACAGACCTTGTTTTTAAATTTCTTAAATCAGATTTTGTATTATTACTACATTATTAAGTACTTTTGCTTTAAATTATTAAAATAATGAGCGAAAAATTAAAGTTTGCAGTAATTGGAGGAGGGAGTTGGGCAACGGCAATTGCTAAGATGTTATGCGTAAATCTTTCAGAAATAGCTTGGTATATGCGTAATGATGCTGCAATAGAGCACATTCACAAGTACAAACACAATCCAAACTATTTAAGTTCAGTCGAATTTGACACTACTAAACTTAAATTAACCAACAATATAAATGAAGCAGTTGAATATGCAGATTATGTAATTTTTGCTATTCCGTCTGCTTTTTTAGATGCTGAATTAAAAAATCTGACTGTTTCTTTAGCAGATAAAATTATCTTCTCTGCTATTAAAGGAATCGTTCCAGAAACAAGTTTAATTGTTGGAGAACATTTCCATATTCAATACGACATTCCTTATTACAACATTGGGGTTATTACAGGTCCTTGTCACGCAGAAGAAGTAGCGTTGGAAAGACTATCGTACTTAACCATTGCGTGTGGAGATCCGGACAAAGCCTGCATTGTAGCAAAATCTTTATCAGGCAATTATATTAAAGCCAAAATCTCAGACGATATCATCGGAACTGAATATGCTGCAATGTTGAAAAACATTTACGCAATCGCAGCCGGAATTGCACACGGTTTAGGATATGGCGATAATTTTCAATCGGTAATGATGAGTAACGGAATTCGTGAAATGAAAAAATTCATCAGAAAAGTGCACAAAATGAAACGTAACATCAATGACTCAGCTTATTTGGGTGATTTATTAGTTACAGGATATTCTGTATTCTCCAGAAACAGAATGTTCGGAAACATGATTGGAAAAGGCTACACCGTAAAAAGTGCGATGATGGAAATGAGTATGGTTGCCGAAGGGTATTACGCCACCAAAAGTGCTTATAAACTAAATCAGGGTTACGGTGCCAAAACGCCAATTATCGACGCCGTTTACAGTATTTTATATGAAGGAAAAGATGCTAAATCTGTATTTAAGAAATTAACGGAGTCTTTGGATTAAAGAGTATAGAATTTAGAGAATAGAATATAGAGAATAAAAAATAGATTTTGTCGATCATAAAAAAGAGCCAAGATCTAATCTAATTATTAGTCTTGGCTCTTTCTTTTATATTTTGTAAAGTCTATTTTCTTTATTCTATATTCTATATTCTTTTATTTAACCATCACCCCTTCAACAAACAAAATCGGCACTTCTTCTGTATTATTTTCGCTGATTAGGTTAGATTTGAAGATGAATTTCTTGTCGTATAACGTATTCCCGATGAAGAAAGTCACCATAAATTCATTGTTTAAAACCAAAAGGCTTTTTTCAACCATTTCGATTTTAACTACCGAAACAGCAGGAACTTCAACAAAGGCGTGACGTAAAACAGATGTTTTTTTCATTTCTCCATCGATAGTTCCAAATGCTTTTGAAACTACCATTACGCTGTCCAGATTAAAATCGCTGTCGTTTACAAGATAAGCGTACCACACTTTCTCCATAAAATCGTCGCTCCATTCCTGCACGGCGGCTAAAAATACATTTTCTACTTCGGGGATTGTTATATCTTTTTTCATCTTTATTTAAAGCTTTAAAACCTTTGTCAAAGTCTAAACTTCAACAAAGGTTTATTGTATTAATGAGAATTATATCTTCAGAATTAATCTGAAATCTACAATCTAATATCTAAAATTAAATATTGGCTTTGAATTGCTCTAAGAAACGCACATCATTTTCGTAAAACATACGAATATCTCCAATTTGGTATAACAACATCGCAATACGCTCTACTCCCATTCCGAAAGCAAAACCGTTGAATTCATCTGGATTGATATCACAATTTTTAAGAACATTCGGATCCACCATTCCGCAGCCACCAATTTCTAACCAACCTGTTCCTTTTGTAATACGATAATCAGTTTCTGTTTTTAGTCCCCAATAAATATCAATTTCTGCACTTGGTTCTGTAAACGGAAAGTACGACGGACGCAAGCGAATTTTTGATTTTCCGAACATTTCTTTTGTAAAATAAAGTAATGTTTGTTTCAAATCTGCAAACGAAACATCTTTATCAATGTACAAACCTTCCACTTGATGGAAAATACAGTGCGAACGCGACGAAATTGCTTCGTTACGAAATACACGTCCCGGAGAAATAGTACGAATTGGCGGTTTGTGATTTTCCATATAGCGCACCTGAACAGATGATGTATGCGTACGCAACAGCACATCAGGATTTGTCTGAATGAAAAATGTATCCTGCATATCACGCGCCGGATGATATTCCGGTAAGTTCAACGCCGTAAAGTTATGCCAGTCGTCTTCGATTTCCGGACCTTCGGAAACGTTGAAGCCAATGTTGGCAAAAATATCTATAATTTGATTTTTTACGATAGAAATAGGATGACGTGAACCAATAATAACCGGCTCTGATGATCTTGACAAATCTCCAAAAACTCCTTTTACTTCTTGTTTACTTTCAAGTTCTTCCTGAATTACCCTTACTTTTTCTTCAGCTACGGATTTTAAAGTATTTATTACTTGTCCGAAATCTTTTTTCTGGTCGTTTGGAATATTTTTAAACTCTGTAAAAAGTTCTTTTAATAACCCTTTACTACCTAAATATTTAATTCGGAACTGCTCTAAAGATTCTTTATTTTTATCATTAAAGGCTTTTGCTTCCTCTATATGCTGTTTTATCTTGTCTATCATTTTCCTTCAATAATTGAGAATACAAATTTACATAATTTGTTTCAAGTTTAAAGTCTAAAATTTAAAGTTTCCCTTCACAGGTTACGATATTCATTTATAACTATTTTATTAAACTTATTTTACTTTCGATTTCCCTAACTCTGCCCAGCCAAAAATCTATTCCCTCTTGATTTTTAACAACCTCTTTTTTAAAATTTGATGAAATAGCATTTAACTTTCCCCCATTTTGTTGATTATCCTTATCGCGTTCCATTTTTGTAGTGGGTTCTATTCTGGATCTCCAAAAATCAATATTTTTAAGATAGTTTACTTTTAAATCTTCAAAATATTCTATTAATTTTTCTTTTGAATTAGGAATATAGCCCGGTCCGTTACAGCCACAAGAATGAAAAGCGATTCCAACAGAATATAGGCTTTTAATATGCTCCCATTTTTTCACATCATCCTTTTTTGGCGATTCAAAATCAAGCCCCATATTTGCCATAAACGATCCGCAATCCGGACACTTTACTTCCAGATCTGATTGTTTCCCTGTTTTTATGTCTTTAAAAAGTCTTCTTTTAAATGTTTTTCGGCAATCAAAACAAGCATAATGAGGCTTATAAGAGGTCATGGCATATCTACACATTTCTTTCTTTTTAAGTTTTCAGTCTCCGTTTACAGTTACATTATTCAGTCTCAGCTTTAAGTCTCAGTTTTCAGTCTGTAACTGTAAACTGAGACTGAAAACTGTAAACTAAAAACTATTCAATAAGTTCTCTTTCTAAAAAATAATTCACAATCGCTTCTTTCATTAAAACCGATTGTTCGCCTGCTTTTAGTGGCGGTAATTCTTCTTTTACTTTATAATGCGGCCATCCGTCTTCATCAAAATATTCGAATTCATAAAATCCGTAAGGCTCTAATAATCGACAAATAGCGATGTGCATTAAGTTTAATTTTTCATCTTTTTTGAATTCTCTATGAATCTTTCCAAATTCCTGAACTCCGATTAGGTAAATAATGGCATCTAAATCTAAATCTTCACCTTGCGAAAATTGATTTGAAAGTATATCGACGAGCTTTTCCCAACGCTCTTTTAATTGTGTATCTCTGGACATTTTATTTATGATTTTAGATATTAGATTTTAGATTGAGATGATTTAGAGATTTTTTAAATCTAAAATCAACAATCTAAAATCTAAAATTGTCGTTGCAAAGATACGGACTTCAAATCCAAAGACCTAAAATTAACAGTTTGCGTTATTGTAGAGAGGAATTTGTCCGCGGATTATACGGATTTAACTGGTTTACACAGGTTTTTTTATTCTTAAAGTATATTTTCAGCAACACCTTTTTTAATCTGTGTCAATCCGTTACATCCGTATAATCTGTAGGCTATTAAAAAAACCTTTGCCCCTCTGCATCTCTGAGCCTATGAACCTTAAAAACTAGATAATTCTTTTATATTTGCGCCTCAATAAAACGACAGAAAATATGAGTGTTTTAGATATGATTTTGGGTGCGCTTTTGGCTTACAGTTTATACAAAGGAATTAAAAACGGACTTTTTGTAGAAATTGCTTCTTTTATTTCTTTATTGCTTGGGATCTATTTAGCGATCAAGTTTTCTTCTTTTATGACAGAAATCATCTCAAAACATGTTTCCTGGAATCCAAATACGATTCAGGTAACGGCTTTTCTGCTCACATTTATTCTGGTTGTAATTGGTGTTTACTTATTGGCGAAAGCCTTAACAGGAATTGCAGATTTTGCGCAATTGGGCTGGCTGAATAAACTAGGCGGCGGATTTTTCAGAATCCTGAAAACGATCCTGATTGTAAGTATTGTAATTGCGCTTTTTGAGAAAATAAACTTCGACAATACTTTTGCCAAACAAGAAACTTTAGACAAATCTATTTTTTATAATCCCATTAAAAAAGTAGCGGGTTTTGTTTATCCTTCTATCGAAAAATGGTATGAGGAATTTAAAGAAAACCATACTAAAAAATCAGCCGAAGAAGAAAAATCGGAATCAGATAAAACGGAAACTGAAAAAGAATAGTTTATTCGTCTTCATTAAGATGTTTCGGAAATAAATTTTTCAGAATAATCAACATCATCCCTATTACATTTACAGACGAAGTTGTCAATAAAGTAATCAATACATTTTCTGAAAGATTGAGGTTTAATAAGTTATTATTAAAATATAAAATAGACACCACAGCAGCTAACCAAAGAAAGATAATGATAGCAAAAATATAGGTTAAGTGTCTTCTAAGTCTGGTGTCTTCTAAAAAACGCCCTACTTTTGCGCTTCCTAATCTGTCTTCAAGAATCTGATTTTGCAGGCGCGCTTTGCTAAGGTCTTCAGGGGTTAATGAAGAACTATTTGCAATTGATATTTGGTTAAGATTTAGGGAGGACATATAAGCTTAAATTGGTTTTAACTTAGTTTTATAATGTTCAAAAATATCATCATCAGAAATAACAGCATTAGAATCTTTACGGTAAACTTTTCGCCACGGCGTACCGTCATTATGCGTTAATGCGCTTAAATAAATGCCGTCAAATCTTCCGTAGACTTCCCATATTTTATCTAAAAATTTCCCGTCTTCGCTTGTTATTTTTTCGTCTTTTAAGGCATTTGGGATTTTCTCTGTTATTTTTTCTTTTTTGTATTGCTTGATACTGTAATACAAAGATGGAAAAACAGGCCCGAAATCCCAGGCAATAGGACTTTCGTCCAGCAATCTTTCTTTTTTATCTGTTAAAGCCAAATACCATCCATAAGCAATATAAGTTAGCTTAATTATTTTCATTGGTGTAAGATCTCCTGTTTTGGAATATTTATCTATGAAATAATTGGCGACTGTTGTTGGATTGTAAGTCATAATCATAATATTTTAATCAAAGTTAATGAAAATAACGTTGCGACAAAATTTTAAGAACTTATTGTAATGTAAATCAGTTGTTTTGATTATTATTTAAAAGCAAACCCGACAAATTTTAAACTTGTCGGGTTTGATATTTGTCTGACTGATCGAGGTTTTGTCAGGCTGAGCGGAGTCGAAGCCCACGTCTGCAAATCAAGCCTTCGACTTCGCTCAGAATGATATTAGTTTTCAAAAGCAGCTACCAGTTTATTTCTAAAATTTCACCTTTTTTCAAAGTGACATTTTGCTTTTTATCTCCGCTGATTAAGTTTGTTTTTCCGCCAATTTTAGAAGAAACAGTAACTTTCTTTAAAATTTTATTTTCCCATTCCATTGCAATTTCAAAACCTCCACGGGCACAGATTCCTTTTACAGATCCGGTTTCCCAGGCATCTGGCAAAGCGGGTAATAATCTAATTTCGTTTTCATCAGATTGAACCAGCATTTCAGCAACGGCTGCGGCTCCGCCAAAATTTCCATCAATTTGAAATGGCGGATGCGCGTCGAATAAATTCGGATATGTTCCTCCGCCTCTTCTTGGTTTTTCGGTTTTCTTTCCGTCGGGATCTACGTATCTCAATAATTCCCTAAACATTTTATAAGCACGGTTTCCATCCCAAAGTCTCGCCCAAAGATTAATTCTCCATCCTTTTGACCAGCCAGTGGTTTCATCGCCTTTTATCTCTAAAGTTTTTCGGGAAGCTTCGGCCAAATCCGGTGTTTTCTCCGGCGTAATATGATCACCCGGAAAAAGTCCGAATAACTGCGATTGATGACGGTGTTTGGGATCTTTATCTTCCCAGTCAAAATACCATTCCTGCAAGTTTCCTTTTTTACCAATTTGGTACGGATATAATTTTGAAAGTGCTGTTTCGAGTTTTGCTCTGAAATCAGCATCCGTATTTAGAACTTTCGAAGCTTTTATCGTTTTGCCAAAACATTCTTTAATCATGGCCAAATCTGCCGTTCCGCCATACATTGTTGCGCCAACAAAACCATCTGGTGCAATGTATTGGTTTTCGGGCGAAGTAGATGGTGATGTAATTAAATTTCCGTTTTTATCGGTTATCATCCATCCCAAAAGAAATTCTGCGGCACCTTTCATCAACGGATATCCTTCTGTTTTCAGGTAATTTTTATCTTGTGTAAAAACATAATGTTCCCAAATGTGTGTACTCAGCCACGCGCCCGCCATAGGCCAGCAAGCCCACATTGGATCTTCTTTTCCAAATTGTCCAACGGGATTTGTCATTGCCCAAATATCCGAATTGTGTGCTGCAGCCCAGCCTTTGTTTACGCCGTAAAAAGTTTTGGCCGTTACTTTTCCGGTTACCGAAAGGTTTTTTATAAAAGACAGAAGTGGCAAATGCATTTCTGAAAGATTGGTGTTTTCGGCAAGCCAATAATTTTCTTCCAGATTAATGTTCATCGTATAATTACTGCTCCACGGCGGGTTTAAATGCGGATTCCAAATTCCTTGTAAATTGGCCGGAACACCCAACGTTCTCGAGCTGCTTATCAATAAATAACGCCCGTAATTGAAATAGAGAATTTCGAGGTTTTTATCTTCTTTTCCATCGGCGTAACGCAATAAACGTTCGTCTGTTGGTAAATCCGGAGCGGTTGTTTTGCCTAAATTTAAATCAACACGATTGTAGAATTTTTGATAATCTGTGGTGTGCGATTCTTTTAATTTATCGAATGATTTTGCAAATGCCTTATTCATATTTTGCACTGCAATTGCTATATCGTCTAAACCTTCACTTGCAGGATTTTTGTCAAAACCATTAAAACTTGTTGCAACAGAAATATAAATAATGGCTTCCGTCGCCTCTTTTAGACTTAAAGATTCTCTTGAATTTGTAATTTTTCCGTCAGTTTTTTTGATTTGGACTAAAGTGGTGAATTTTGTTCCTCTTTCCTGTATGTCCAGATATTTTGGCAAAACAGTATATCCGGCATTTTCATGAATGGGTGCAGAACCCGTCATTACGAGAATATTATTTCGCACTTCGACATTTGATTTTAATAAACTCTTTAAATTAATATCAAAATTTAAAGTCCCTTTGTGATCACTCGTCAATTTGATGATCATAATTTGATCCGGAGCCGAAACAAAATATTCACGCGTATATTTTACGCCGGCCATTTCGTAACTCACTTTTGATATTGCGTTCGAAATATCCAGTTCACGATGGTAATTTACAGCTTTTCCTTTTTCAGAATTATTAATTTCTAATGTTCCCAAAGGCGCAAAAGATTCAGAGTTTTTGCCTTCGATTTTTTTATTTAATTCCTCGGCCAGTTTGTAGTTTTCGTTTTTTAAAGCTTCACGAATTGCCGGAATATTTTTATACGCTTCCGGATTCATATTGGCATTTACGGGTTCACCCGACCAAAGTGTAGCGTCGTTCAAATAAATTTTATCAGCATTTGCGCCGCCAAAAACGGTTGCGCCCATTTTTCCGTTTCCTAAAACCAGGCTTTCTTCAAAGAATTCTGCTGGTTGATTGTACCATAAAACGTGTTTGGATTGCGCCGACATGTTTATGCTGAAAGACGTGAATAGTAAAATGAAGAATATTTTTATGAGGTTTAATTTCATGTATTCTTTTTTTGATTTTGAATTCGGTTAAATATATGCCGTTCCTATGGAACTCTCATTACGTTCTAAAATTTTTAATCAACGGATTAACATCCGTTGCTATAAACATGTCGTTCCTCTGGAACTTTTTTTATTATTTACGTATCCTAACAGGTTTTTCAACCTGTTAGGTATTTGGATTTAACGTGTTGTACAAATTATACCTAACAGGTTTTCAAAACCTGTTAGAAAATCGAAACCAATATGCGCGCGTGAGGGATAGGAGGAATCCGCCGCGGCTGAGCGGATAGCCCGACCGTATTTGCGAAAGGCGCACATAAGCGGTTTGTTAAATAGCGCCTTTTGTAAATACGGTCACGCCCAAATGTCATATCAAAATATTATTTACTAATCTTATAAACTTCATTTGCTGTAATCATTTCCCAATTATCGGTTCTGAAAGGCGATGCCGGGAATTTTTCTTTATTGAAAAGATTGATTTCCGTATCGTCGTCTGCCCAACCGTAATGAACGGCAACGGGATTTTTTACTTCGTCGCTTGAAACTATTATTTTGTTGTCTTTAATTATCGCTTTCGCGGAATGAAAAACTTTGTCGGCTCCGGCGATTTCGAATCCTTTTACGTTTGCTGAATTGTCCGGAGTCGTTAATCCTGAACCGATATTATCGAAAGTCAGGATAATTTGATTGCCTTTTATTTGCTGGGATTTATAGGTTGGTCCGCTATAAATTTGCTTTTTACCGTAAACATTATTCAGCGCAATTGCAGCCAAACGCAAACCAACATCTTGTTTGTTTGTGGGATGAATGTCTTTTGCGTTGCCAATATCTGTGGTTACAACCATTCCGGTATTGGGAACTTTTAAGGTTTCGGATTGTGCTTCGCGAAGTTCTGCCCAGCGGCTTCCGACTTTACTGTTTCCATTGAATTCGTTGAAAGTTGATAATTGTACGAAATAAAAAGGAAAATCGCCTTGTTTCCACTTTGTTCTCCAATCGTTGATCATTAACGGAAATGCTTTTTTGTATTGTTTTGCACGCCAAACATTGGCTTCGCCCTGATACCATAAAACACCCTGAAACGCATATGGAATCAACGGATTTATCATTGCATTGTATAATAACGATGGGTAACTGTTTGGCGAAATAGCAATTTTTACCTGAATGACATTGAATTTCCAAAGTCCTTCGAGTGGAATATTGCTGTCTTTAAACTGAATTTTTAAATCGGCTGGATCGCCATAAATTCCGCCACCACCGGAATAATCTGCAATACGAACTGCGATTACATTTTTTCCTTCTTTTAAAACTCCGGCCGGAATTTTATAAACTCTTAATGCTTCCCAAATTTTATTGGTCCCAACTTCAACTCCGTTTACATAGGTAATATCTTCGTCGTCTACTTTTGAAAGATGTAAAACGGCTTCACTTCTGGCTTGATCGCCAGAAAGCGTTATTGTTTTTCGCATCCAGACTACACCATCAATATTGCCAATTTGCTGGTTTTCCCATAAAGATGGTACTTTTATTTCGGGCCAGTTTTTATCTTCAAAATTGAAGGCTGCAAATTGGTTTTCATTTTCCATAGAAACATCAAAACCCTGAACTTTTTTTAAATTTTCTAAAACTGATTTTTTATACACTTCAAAAACGGCGTCCATATCTACTTGAGGAACATCGGCAATCATGGCTTTGTATTCATCGCTTTTTTGAAACGCTTCGTCGCTTGTCCAGGTTTCTACATTTGTTCCGCCCCAGGATGTATTTATAATCCCGATTGGGATTTTTAATTCGGCGTATAATTTTTTAGCAAAAAAGAAACCTGCCGCTGTAAAATCACGAATGTTTTCTTTGTTGGCAACCAGCCATTTTCCTTGTTTAAGATCTTCTTTTGGACTTCCGCTTAAATCTTGCGCTACTCCAAAATGGCGAATCATTGGATAATCAGCATCGGCCATTTCTTTTTCAGCGTTCATGACTTTGTACATCTGAAATTCCATGTTCGACTGTCCGCTGCAAATCCATACTTCGCCAACCAAAACATCTTTGATAACAATTTTGTTTTTTCCTGTAATGATTAATTCAAAAGGTCCGCCCGCTTTTTCGGCAGACAGTTTAATCATCCATTTTCCATCTTTATCGGCCTGAATGGTTTTGGTTTGTTTGTTAAAACGAACCTCCACTTTTTCATTGGCTTCTGCCCAACCCCAAACCGGAATTTCTTTGTTGCGCTGCAACACCATTCCGTCAGAAAAAAGCAATGGCATACGCACATTTGCGTTTGCCATTATACTGAATATCAAAAAAATAAAGACTGTATATTTTTTCATCATTATATTTTTAAACCATATAAGTGATATAAGTAAATTTAAGTTTTTTGTACAATATAACTTATAATTGCTTATATCACTTATGTAGTGAATTTAATTTTCTTATTGTAATCCTTCTTTCAAAGCGGTTAAAGCCTGAGTGTCAAAAACGGTATTATTGCTTCTGTCGAAGATACCAAAACCTTTGTCGTTTAGACTTCCTTCATCCCAATAAAAAGGTAATAATCCGTTTGCTTTTGCTTGTTGTACCACCGTTTTTAAATAATAGGCTCTTGAAGCCAAATGTAAAGTTAAGGCATCACCGGTTAAAGTCGTTCTGCGAATGGCACCAAATTCTCCTAACAAAACAGGAATTCCTTTATCTACAAATTGGGTTTTCATTAATTTGAAGTTTTTCTCCAGATCAGATTCTTCTCCCCAAGTTGCATTTCTTTCTGTATCTGTTGTAGAATGGTAATTCGCTCCCCAATAATAGAACATTTTTCCCCAGGTTTCGTCTTTGGTTAATCCTCCAAAATTCCATGGTGAATAATAATGTACTTCGACCATCATTTTGTTTGCTACATTATCAGTTGGCAATGTCAACATCAATTTATTGGTTTTTTCAATGTCTGTTGTTGGTCCCTGAATTACTAAAACACGATTGGCATTTTTTCCTCCGGTAGAACGTACGGCATCAATAAAAGTTTGGTGATACGATGTTAAAACGGCCATTTGTGCCGCATCTTCAACTGCTGGTTCATTGGCACTTGCAAAAAGTACATGCTCATCAAAACCACGTAAATGTGTTGCAATTTGTTCCCAAAAAGCTTTTTGTTTGGCATTGTTTTCTATTTTTTTGGCTTCGGTAATATTATTTTCCAGCCAACCGCCGTCCCAGTGAATGTTTACAACAACATACATATCGTTATCTACGCAATATTGCACCACTTCTTTTACTCTGTTTAGCCAGTCTGTTTTGATTTTGGCTGTAGCCGAATTTTCTAAATACTGGTTCCATGAACACGGAATTCGAATAGCATTAAAACCGTTTGCCTTAACGGCGTCGATTAGGGCTTTTGTAACCTTAGGATTTCCCCACGCGGTTTCTCCCCCGGTTGCTTCAAGCGTGTTCCCGATGTTCCAGCCTAATTTTATTTTGGCTGCTAATTGAACGGCTGTACTTGACATTCCGCTTGCATCTGCAGGGATTGGGTTTGTATTGTAATTTGGATACAGACCCGTAACTTCAGTCGAACCAGCAACCTGTGATACAGCAATTTGCATCTCATTTGCCTGATTTGAACTAATAGTTATAACCGCTGTTCTTGTTACTGCGGTTGTATTTTCTAAAGCTGTAATTTTAACTGTAGTTGTTCCAGAAGTACCTCCAACCTGATTAAATTTTATCCAGCTAGCATCTGAGCTTTTAATTAGCCAGGCTGTTGCATCAGTAGTAATTTTTACATCAACTGCATTTTCTTTGTTTGAAAAGTCAATTTTGTTGATGTCAACCGTCAATGCTTTAATTGACGCAGCTGTACTTTCATTATCAGAACTACAAGCCCAAATGCTTAAAAAAGACAAGCACAAAATGGCAACAAACAGGTAACTTTTTATAGTATTTTTCATTTGGTTTGGTTTAATAGTTAGTTATAAGTTTTATTCAGGCAATTTCATTTTTTGTTTATTAAAATAATGCTCTTTAATAAAATCAAAGAGCATTAATGTTTCAGGCTTTATTTAATTGTTACAACAAGTTCGTTTTTGATTTCTCTTGAAGAATTCCCAAGTTTCAAAGTATATTTTCCTGGTTCAACCGTCCATTTTTTGGCTGCTACATCATAGTAAGCCAATTCTTTTACCGGAACTTTAATCGTTACTGTATTTGAACTTCCCGATTTTACCAATGTTTTTTGGAAACCTTTTAATTCCTGTGCAGCACGCGTAATTTTTGAATCTGATTTTGCCGCATATAACTGAACGACTTCTTTTCCATCAACTTTTCCGGTGTTTTTTACATCAACAGAAACTGTAATTGTTTCGCCTTGTGCATAAGAAGTTTTGTCTGTTTTTGCATTTTCAAAACCAAAAGTAGTGTACGACAATCCGTATCCGAAAGGAAATAATGGTGCGATGTTTTTAGTATCAAACCAACGGTATCCTACCAAAATTCCTTCTGCATAATTTACTGTTTTTCCTCCAGGGAAACTGTTTGTAGCGTGCGCTGGAGAATCCATGATGTTTTTAGGCATTGTCCAAGGTAATTTTCCTGACGGATTTACTTTTCCTAAAAGTACATCTGCCAAAGCATTTCCTCCTTCTGAACCATTAAACCAAGACCAAACCAAAGCAGACGTTTTTTTGCTGATTTCTTCGATTTCAAACGGAGCTCCGGCAATCATAACCACAATTGTTCTTGGATTTGCGGCGATTACTTTTTTGATTAATTCTTCTTGTCCAAATGGTAATTTTAAATTTCTTCTGTCAGAAGCTTCTGTTTCATAATCACGGTTTGAACCCGCAAAAATAATGGCAACATCAGATTTTTTAGCCGCTTCCACCGCTTCCTGAACTTTTGCAGGATCTAACTGATCGATGGTTACAGGACCGTTTGACGTAATATTTCCTAGGTTTCCTTTATTTTTTTCATCGTAACGCTCTAAATATCCTTCAGCATAATTGATTTTTACTGAAGATGGCAATCTGTTTTTTAAACCTTCAAGCGGTGTAACTTCTCTTTTTGTTTTTACACCTGCACCAAATCCGCCAAGAGCATTTTTCTTCGTTGCATTGTTCCCAATTACGGCGATAGATTTAACTCCGTCTAATTTTAATGGTAAAGCATTGTTGTCATTCTTCAATAAAACTACCGCTTCTGCAGCAATTTTATAAGCGTCCTGATAATGCGCTTCTGTAGCGATGCTTCCTTTAACACGGTCTTTTCCGCCCATTGCTTTTACCTGAAACAAAGTGCGTAAAATTCTTTTTACGTGTTTGTCCAATTCTGCTTCTGAGATTTCTTTGTTTTTTGCAGCAGCGATTAATTTATCGGCAAGGAAAAATTCTTTGAATGGTTTTGGAGTTCCCATTTCAATATCTAAACCACTTTCTAAAGATTTTACTGTCGAATGAACCGCAGCCCAGTCTGAAACTACAACGCCTTTAAATCCCCATTCGTCACGAAGAATTTTATTCAGCATATAATCGTTTTCACATAAATATTCACCTCTAAATTTATTGTAAGCACCCATTACACTATATGCATGCGCTTCTTTTATCGAAGCTTCAAAAGCCGGTAAATAAATTTCACGAAGTGTACGCTCGTCAATTTGAACATCTACAAAATCACGATTTGTTTCCTGGTTGTTAGCAGCATAATGTTTTACACAAGCCATAACATCATTGTCTTGTAAACCAACAATTAATGGCACGGCAATTTTTTTGTTCAAAAATGGGTCTTCAGACATGTATTCGTAAGTTCTTCCTCCAAGCGGTGTTCTTACGATATTTATGGCTGGTGAAAGCAACATATCTTTATCTCTTGCGCGCATTTCCTGCCCAAGGCTGTTCCCGAAAGTATAGGCCATATCAGCATTCCAGGTTGCAGCAAGTCCGCCACCGGCTGGATAATACGTTGCAAAATCATTTGTTAAACCTGCCGGGGCCCAATTGTCACGCGAAATTTCTTCACGAACACCAAGTGGTCCATCTGCCATTTTTAATTCCGGAATTCCCAAACGTTTTACACCGCCAGAAGTAAACATGCTATTTCCATGTAACATTCCTATTTTTTCTTCTAATGTCATTTGAGAAACCAACTTGTCGATTTCTGCATCAAACTCAGATCCAATTTCTTTTCCTTTGTATTCTTTTTCTGCTGTTTCAGAATCTGTTGTTTTTACATCACTCTTACAAGATGTAAATACTGCAAAAGCCAATGCTGCTGACAGGTATAAAATTTTGTTTTTCATGCTTAATAAATTTTAGTTTTTGATAGTTCGTTTTTTAGAAATTAAAGCTTCACAAAATTCAATAAGAAAACATCATTCTCATTGATTTTTAAATCTTTGCTAAAAGTTCCTTTTGCGTCAATGTTTACTTTTTCACTTCCCCACAAAGTGCCATTGTTTTTTTGTTTGATTGTATTTACCTGATCGCGTGTTAACTGACTTGGTTTTCCCATGGACAGATAATCCGCGTAAGCGTCATTTGATTTATAGCCTACTTTATAGATTTCTAAATTGTATTTTCCTTTTTTGAGTCCTTCTACTTCAATTTTTAAAGTTCCTTTTGGCTGAGACGGTAAATCCTGAACATAATAGGTTTGATTCCAAACTTTATCGCCCGGATGTGTATTCGTAAAATTCCAAACCAATAGTTGAACATCGCCTTTAGCGTTTTTTGTCGCCCATGAAGATGTGTCTTTATTTTGAAGTTCTGTTTCGCCCAATTTATTCAAAAAGGAATACGAGAAATAAGCCGGTTTTTTAATTCCCTGCGTATTCAATAATCCGAAACCACCGTGAAAAGGCGTGAATCTTGGACCCGGTTCTTCAAAAATATCGGTAAAAACCCAATATGACATGGAGTTTGCCGCATTGCCTACTTGTTTTAATTTCTGCAGAATATAAGCCGCCGAA
Organism: Flavobacterium sp. MMLR14_040; assembly: GCF_033657265.1. Taxonomy (NCBI): domain Bacteria; kingdom Pseudomonadati; phylum Bacteroidota; class Flavobacteriia; order Flavobacteriales; family Flavobacteriaceae; genus Flavobacterium; species Flavobacterium sp. MMLR14_040. Next base: position 171,606 of record NZ_JAWVWO010000010.1, read on the forward strand.
TGATAACTGTCGTGAATAGGATCTGCCGGCGTATAAGATGAACTCCATTCTGTATAATGTAATTCTAATTTTGGCTTAGCCGAATTTGAAATTTGCTGACGGGAATTTATTACGTCGCCGCTTATGCTTGATTCCTCTTTATTTAAAACCGTTCCCGAAGTTCCGAATTCGTCCAGATATCCTTGTTTTACTCCGTAAGTATGCGTTGAAATAAAATCTAGCGGAACATTATTTTTAGCACAAAAATCAATTGTTTCCGGAACCCAGCCTGCGCCTGCCGTTGCCGGCCCGCCCACTTTGTATGCAGGATTTACGCTTTTGATGCCGCGCGCTGCGTATTCGTAAAGTTTGAAATATTCTGCCTGAGTACCTGTCCAGAAACCCGGAGTTAGATTGGGTTCGTTCCAAACTTCAAAATACCATGTTTTTACTTCTTCGTCTCCGTAACGTTCTTTAAAATGCTGGGTTAGGTTTCGAATTAAATCTTCCCATTTTTTATAATCTTTTGGAGGTGTTACATTTCCTTTCCACCAAAAAATAGTTTCTTTTCCACTTGCCAATGCATTAGGCATAAAACCCAATTCTACAAAAGGCTTCATTTTGATACTAATTAAAAAATCAAACAAAACATCAATATATTGATAATTGTATTCTGGATTTCCTTTTGAATCTTCTCTGTAAACGGCCATATCATCAGACAATAAACCGTGCATTCTGATGTATTTAAAATCGCATTCTTTTTTGGTCATTGCCAATTGCTGCTGCCAGTCGGCACGTAAACCTTCGTTTGCTCTTCCGGCGCCAATGCATTCCTTGAACATGGTGTTTAATGGACCTGCGGTTTTGTTGTAATCGATTTTTATGATTCTGTTTTCAACAGCATTTTGTCCAAACAATGGCACATTGATTAGAGAAAGTAAAATAAAAAATATGGTTAGTTTTTTGTTCATTGTAAATTATTTCACTGTTAGTTTTTTGTTCAGAAGAATTTTATCCGAAGCACTTCCCACCTGAATTTCGATTGTATTGTTTTCTAATTCAAATTGTTGTTTTGCTGTGTTCCAATATTCTAAATCTTTTGCTTTTAAAACCAAAGAAACATTTTTAGTTTCTCCTGCTTTAAAGAAAACACGCTGAAATGCTTTTAATTCTTTTTCAGGACGCTCTACTTTTGATTGCAATTGTTTTACATACAACTGAATAACCTCATCTCCGTCTTTAGATCCTGTATTGGTAACAGAAACCGTAACTTTTACTTCTCCGTTTTTAGAAATACTTTCTGAATTTGTTTCAACAGAATTGTATTTGAAAGTCGTGTAACTTAAACCATGACCAAAAGCATATAAAGGTTTCCCTTTGAAATACATATAAGTTCTGCCGTTTCGAATATTGTAATCTAATAATTCAGGTAAATCAGTAATTGCCGCAACCCAGGTTTGTGTTAAGCGTCCGGCGGGATTATAATCTCCAAATAAAACATCGGCCAAAGCAGTTCCGGTTTCCTGACTGTTTTGCGTCATATGTACAATTGCCGGAACGTGTTCTTGTGTCCAATTTATGGTATATGGAAAACTGCTTATCAATGCTACAACTGTTTTAGGATTTGCCTGATAGACTATTTTAATCAAATCTTCCTGCTCTAAAGTCAGCGATTGGCGATCTACAGATTCCTTACCTTCGCTTGGCACGGGACAATTTGCCCAGCCTGCGTTACAAACCGGATGATTTCCTACGATGACAATAACTGCATCTGCTTTTTTGGCTATTTCAGCCGCTTTGCCGTCTATATTATTTTTGGCGTAAAGTATTTCGACGTTATTGCCTAGTTTATTTTTAATTCCCTGCAAAGGTGTAATTGTATAGGGAGGAGTTCCGCTGTACCAATCTAAAAGCACTTCATCCGCACGATTTCCTATTATGGCAATCGTTTTTAATTTATCTTTTTGTAAAGGCAAAAAATTAGCATCATTTTTAAGCAAAACAATAGATTTTTGTGTTGCTTCCAAAGCGATTTTTTTATGCGCTTCTGTTCTCCATGGGTCAATTGTATCTTTTCCTGTTCCGATTTTTGCATACGGATTTTCATCCGAAACATCCAACATTCCCAGTTGAATCATTACCCGATAATCGCCACGAATCACGGCATCAATATCTTTTTCTTTTAAATATCCATGCGAAAGTGCTCCATAAACTGCTTCTGTATATTCATCCAAAAACTGATTAATTCCTGCTTTTATGGCCGCTGCAGCTCCCAGATATTTATCAGCATAATATTTATGATCTGAAAGCAACAATTTGAATGCGCCTCCATCGGTACAAATAATGCCGTTTTGTCCCCATTCTTTTTGGGTAATGTTTTTGAGCATCGGGTGTACCATTGCCGGAATGCCGTTTACTTTATTGTAAGCCGCCATATAAGCACGGGATCCACCCTCGACAACACCCATTTGAAAAGGCAAAGCATAATATTCTCTCCATAATCTTTCATCAAAATCAGATGAAGTATACGTTCTGCCATCTTCGTTGCTATTGGCCAGAAAATGTTTCATTAATGAAGCTGTTTGCCAATATTTTGGATTATTTCCCTGCAATCCTTTTACGAATGCAACGGTCATTGTTCCATTAAAAAAAGCATCTTCTCCGTAACTTTCTTCCGTACGACCCCAACGCGGATCTCTTGCAATGTCTGCATTTGGAGCCCGAACGACTAATCCGCCACGATGGTATTTTTGAAAAGCATAGCGCGCTTCATAACCTTCAACCTGTGCCACTTTCTGAAGTAAATCAACATCCCACGTTTCTCCTAATCCGTAAGCCTGAGGAAAAGTAGTTGTTGTTACTGGCAATTTATTTTTTCCACCCCATTCACCCGGTCCGCCAAGTGCCAAACCGTGCAAACCTTCTACATGACCTGTTCCTGTAACGCCTAATCTTTTTATCGACGGATTTGTGCTCAAAGCCTGAACTTTTTCATCGAGTGTCATCAACGAAAGCAAATTATCAATACGCTTTTCAGTATCTAATTTAGAATCCTGAAAAGGATATTGTTTTTGCTGCGACAACATCAAATTGACCGACAAAAGAAAAACGATATGCAGAATGAGATTTTTCATTTAAAAAGTCGTGGTTATTTAAACCTGACAGGTTTTAAAAACCTGTCAGGTTTGACAATCTATATCTATATTTCTAAAATTATAGTTTCTTGAATCTAATTGCTGTTCCGCCAGCGCCTCCTAAATGTAATTTTAGTGAATCTGAAGCCTTAACGGTTTTCTTAGAAATTGCGATTTCAGCAGGATTATGTGTTTCATCAGTTCCTACTGCATCAGCATAAATCTGCGCTTCGTAAGTTGCATTTGGATCTAAAAATGATAAAGCAACATTTACGTCTCTTGCGTTTTCGTTTGTGATTGTTCCTAAATACCAATCGGCACTGTTTCTGTCTTTACGAACAGTTGTAATATATTGCCCAATTGATCCTTCTAATACTTTTGTATCTTCCCAATCTGTTGGAACATCTTTTAAGAATTGTAAAGCCGGTTTTCCTTCGTAGTTTTCAGGTAAATCTGCCATCATTTGGATTGGCGCATAAATTGTAACATACAATGCCAATTGCTGCGCTGCTGTTCCGTGCACTCTTTTTCCAGGGAAACCTTGTTTTACCTCAACATCAAAAATTCCGGGCGTAAAGTCCATTGGCCCTGAAAGCAATCTTGTAAATGGAATAATCGTTAAGTGATTTGGCGGATTTCCTTCGCTCCAAGCGTTGTATTCTTGTCCACGCGCTGCTTCTCTCGAAACCATGTTCGGGAAAGTTCTTCTTTCTCCGGTATCTTTTATTGATTCATGGTATAAAACAGCTAAATCATATTGCGCTGCTTTTTCTAAAATATATCTGAAATAATTTACTCCAAATTGTCCAAAGTGGTTCTCTTTCATGTTCAGTTTAGAACCTACGTGACCAATTTTAACCGAGTGCATTCCAAGTTTTTTATATAATGCAAATCCTTCATCAACTTCTTTTAAGTAATTAATTAAGTTGGAACCTGTTTCATGATAACCAATAAGTGCAACGCCTTTTTTGTTTCCGTAATCCACCACTTTTTCTAAGTCGAAATTGTCGGCACTTTTTGTGAAACTAAACATGTGCATGTGGTTTTCATACCAAGCCGGTGTCCAGCCTTTGTTCCATCCTTCGATCAACAAATGATGAAATCCTTCTTTTGCTGTAAAATCGATATATTCTTCGGCATGTTTGGTTGTTGCGCCTTGTTTGTCGCTTTCCCAAAATGTATATTTCCCGATGTGCATTCCCCACCAGATTCCGAAATATTTGTATGGTTTGAAATAGCTTGTGTTTTTTAATTTATTTGGATCATTTAGATTTAAAATTAAATAAGAAGTAATTAATTCTGATGGATTTTCTCCAATTTGAATCGTTCTCCAAGAAGAAGTGAATGTATCTTTTACACGAACTTTTATACCATCTGCCCACGGCACTAAATCTGATTTCAGTTGCGTTCCGGTTGTATTAACCAAAGTCATACTCGCAAAATCTACCAAATTTGCTTCGTGAAAACTTAATGCTAATCCGCTTTTGCTTTCGATTGTAAGTGGAGTCAAAACAGTATCAAGGGTACTTACTGCTGCATCTTTAAAAAGATATTCGTCGCGGTTTTCTCTGTTTGCCGGAATCCACCATGCTTTTCCATCTTCTTTTAAGTTAAAAGTCGTTTTTTCATCCATAATGAAAATACTGTCTTTTACATTTTGTTTTGGATACACATATCTAAAAGCAACTCCGTCATCAAACGCACGAAATTGAATTTCTAATTTTCGTTTGTTTCCGCTTTTTTGCTGTAACTGAACAGAAAGCTGATTGTAATGGTTTCTGATGTTTTTCTTCTCGCCCCAAACTTGTTCCCAGGTTTCATCAAAAGAAGTATTTTTTACACTTTTTACTTCAAAGTCAGAACTTAAATTTTCATTTCCTTTTAATAAAAATCCCATGTCAGATGGTGTAATCACTTCGGTTTTTCCGTGTGATACAGCATATTTTGGAGCATTTTTTACTAACTCAAATTTGATTTTATTCTGCCCGTTTGGCGAAGCCAATTCATAAGCATTTTTATTTTTCTGACTGTATCCAATCGTAACAGAAAGTAATACGGCGGAAAGAACTAGGTTTTTTTTCATGATATTTTTTCTTGAATTCTCAAATAAATCGAATGAAGCGCTCAAAACTTCATCCGATTTAAAAACTAAACTAAAACTTATTTTTTATCCTGTTGGGGATGTTTTTTTTTGCCACTCCCGATAGCTATCGGGATAAAAGATTTAAAAATGATTTTCTTTAAAATTCTTTGCCTGTTTTTCACGCAGATTTTGCAGATTCAGCAGATTTTTAATTTTTAATTCTTGTAATCTGTTCATTAAATTTTTTAAACACATAGAATCAAAGTTCATTGGAAACTTAAAAAGGCGTTCCACTAGTTTAAACAAACATAGACTATGTGTGAGAAACTAGTTTCTTTTTACTTTCTTTTACTCACTAACAAAAAACCTATGTTTCTATGTGTTAATATTTTTTTGCCACGAATTTCACGAATTATCCCGAATTTAATTTGTGCAAATTCGTGCAATTCGTGGCAAATTTTTTTATTTTATCCACTCTGTTTTTAGAGTTGTTTTTCCTTGAAATGGGTTTGAAGTTACATCAAAATTGTTTCCGTTTTTGTTTACTGTAATTTCCTGAACGGCGTCTCCGTCCGGTAAAAATACTTTGGCTTTCGCCGAAGTTGTTTTGTCGCTCGCGTAAACTTTCAACGTTAATTTGCTCCAATCCATATCTTTTGTAGATTGTGCTAAACCGATGTGTGGCAATGCAGTTCCGTCTTTTACTAAAACTACAATTGGCACTTCGCCTGCTTTGATTTTATGCCATCCTGATTGGTATACTTTTTTAGTTTGGTAATCAATCCATGTTCCTTCCGGAAGATAAACATCTCTTTCTGTAACTTCTTCAAAAAGTGGTGCTACCAGCATGCTTGAACCAAATAAATATTCATTATCAACCAACCAAGCTCCCGGATCATTTGGATATTCTACAAATAAAGCACGCATCATTGGCAATCCTTTTTGAGAACTTTCTTTGGCCTGAGCATAGATATATGGCATTAATTCGTAACGCATGTTATCTGCTTTTCTAAATCCTTCCAGGAAATCTTTGCTGTACAACCAAGGCTCGCGCGGAGGCTCACCATGGCTTCTTACATGTGAAGTAAACATTCCGAAAGGCGCCCATCTTCTGTATAAATTCTCTGGAGATTTTGTTGCAAATCCTCCCACGTCATGACTCCAGAAACTGAATCCACTTAATCCTAATGAAAGTCCGCCACGTAATTCTGCCGACATTGCGCCGTTTGTTGTTTCAGCATCTCCACCCCAATGTAATGGATAACGCTGAGATCCAGCCCACGTACTTCTCGCCCAGATTAAAGTATAACCTTTTTCTTTTTGGGTAATTTCGGCAACAGCCTTATTATATCTCAATGGATATAAATTGTGTTCATAAAAACCTGTTCTTCCAGAATGGTAAATTCCGTCTGGCGGAGCAGCTTCTCCAAAATCTACTTTGAAAACCGCAACGCCCTGATCGAATAAATGTTTCAGTTTTCCCTGATACCAGGTTACGGTTTCAGGATTTGAGAAATCCAGAACGGCATCTTCATACGGAAGATTTCCTTTGCGGTCTCTTACGGCTAAATTCTTGTCCATGATTTCGTTAAACAACGTATTCTTTGGCGTGAAATAAGGCAATTGCCATAAACAAACCTGGAAACCGTCTTTTTTCAAATCGGTCATCATTTTTTGTGCATCCGGGAAACGGGCTTTTGCAAACTCGTAATTGTTTCTCCAGTCTACATCAAACCAGCCTGTATCAAAGTGTATTACATCTGTTGGAATTTTATATTTACGTAAATCTCTTGCTACGTCTCGTCCTTCTTTTTCAGAAAAATAAGTAATACGGCTCATCCAAAAACCAAACGACCAAAGTGGTGGCATTGCAGCTTTTCCGGTTAAATCTGTATATTGATCTAAAACGTCTTTTGGTTCTCCGATGAAGAAAAACAAATCGGCTTCGTCGTCTCCAATATACATTTCATTGGCACTTGAATAATATCTTCCAAAGTCAACTGTAATTGGTGTTGAGTGATGCATAAAAACTCCGTATCCGCGGCTGCTCATGTAAAACGGAACAGGTTTGTACATGGTTTCATTTTGGATTCCGTTGGCGTCATCTGCCCACAGAACTACTTTTTGTCCACGTTTATTGAATTGTGTAAAAGATTCTCCACAACCAAATATTTTTTCGTCCGGCTCTAAGCTAAAAGCCGCGCCCATACTTCTTGAATAATCGCTGTTTCTACGAACGTAAGAAAACGGAAGTGTTGGCGTATACGTGTTTTTAAAATCGGTATCGTGAAGCGTGCTTGTCAGCAGTTTTCCCTTTTCATCATAAATCTTTACGTGCCAAGGCTTTACTAAGATTTCTACAACTCCGTGTTTGCTGGTGTATTTATGGCCGCCCTCGATTTTAGAATATTTCCATAATTCCGGGTGATTTGGTGCAACACCATTTACCAGCATCAAAGATTCTTTTTGCGGATGAAATTGCGGTCCTGAAGTTGTTTTTATTCTGATAGTTCTATCAGAAATAAACTGAATCTCAAACGGCAATAAAGGCGAAGCTTCGTATTCTGTTGCAGGAAATTCGTTTGCAGCAACAGAATCCGGCTTCATCATCATATTGTTGAAAGCCTGACGTGTTTTATAATTGTATCGCAAATATTTTATTGTCCCTTTTCCTGTAGCAGGATCAAACGCTTTTAGTTCATCGGCAAAATAAAAGGTGTTCAGGTAATTCTGAAAATCTTTGCTGATATCTATCGGAGCATTTAGCACATCGGCATTTTGAATTTGCGCCGACGCTTTTGGCGAAAGCAATCCAAAACCCATGAATAGAGATAATGAGGCTATCTTTATTTTTTTCATTGTGTGTTTTTTAGTTAGTTTGTTTATAGTGGTTATTCTGCTGTAATTACAATTGTCGAAGGTTTTAATCCATTCGCTTTAGCGGTTAATTCTAATCGTCCTGTTTTATCTCCAGATTGAACAATTACCAGACATTTTCCGTTAAGCGCTGTATGTTTTGAACCTTTGTACGATTCGTGACTTACAGGATCTCCGCTTGAAACCCCAACGATTTTTCCATTTCCTTTTAAAGAGAAGTTGATTTCGTTATTGGCATTTGGTGACAAAGTTCCTTTTTCGTCTAAAATATCTACGGTTACAAATGATAAATCATTTCCGTCTGCTTTAATAGTACTTCTGTCTGCTGTCAATTTTAAATTTGATGGATTTCCGGCAGTTTTGATTTCTTTTTCTAAAACCACTTTTCCGTTTTTACGAGAAACAGCTTTTAGAGTTCCCGGCTGATATGGAATTCTCCACATTACGTGTAAATCATCTCCTTTTTTGCTTCTGATTCCAACTGATTTTCCGTTAAGAAAAAGTTCCACCTCATCGGCTTTATTATAATAGGCCCAAACATCTACGGTTTGTCCGATTTTCCAATTCCAATGTGGAAAAATATGAAGCACGGTTTTGTCTGTCCATTCGCTTTGGTACATATAATATACGTCTTTCGCGAAACCGGCTAAATCTACAATTCCGAAATAAGAACTGATCGACGGCCATTCGTACGGAGTTGGTTCTCCGATATAATCGAAGCCTGTCCAGATGTACATACCAGAAAGATAATCGTATTTTTTAATTATTTTCCAGGTCGCTTCATGCGTTGAACCCCAAGGCGCCTGAACCTGATCGTAAGCCGAAACCGTGTTTCCTGGATTTCCACCAGTAAATTTAAGGTCCCATCTTACCGGCCATTTTTTAATGGTGTCTGAAACGGCATCATAATAACCGCGGGTTTGTAAACCTGAAGTTGTTTCTGTAGCGATAAAAGGAATTCCCGGGAAATTCTTTTTATGATGTTCATACGTTTGATGCGCATAATTGTATCCGATAAGGTCTAAAACTCCAGATTTTGCGATGGCATTAAACTGAACATTCTTTTTTTCGAATTGTAAAGTTACGGCATCAATATTCATGTTTACCGGCGGATTCATCGCTGCGGTTAACGGGCGTGTTTTGTCGTATTGACGTGTAATGGCTGCTAATTCTTTGGCAATTTCAACCCCTTTTTCATTCCATTGTTCGGGAATTTCATTTCCGATACTCCAAACAAAAATACTTGGGTGATTTCGGTCGCGCAGCAATTGATCTATTAAATCTTTCTTGTGCCATTTGTCCCAATCATTACCATAATCGTATTTGGTTTTGGTTTGTTTCCACATATCAAATGCTTCATCCATGACAATGAAACCCATTTTATCACAAAGGTCCAAAAGTTCCGGAGCAGGCGGATTATGAGAAGTTCTGATTCCGTTTACGCCCATTTCTTTCAGGATTTCCAACTGGCGTTCGATCGCGCGCGTATTGATTGCAGCACCCAAAGGCCCTAAATCATGATGCATACAAACTCCTTTTATTTTGACCTGTTTTCCGTTAAGGATAAAACCTTTATCAACATCAAACTTAAAATCTCTGATTCCGAAATTGGTTTTGTATTGATCTACAATTTTATCGTCTACCGAAATTTCTGTAACTGCTGTATACAATTCAGGTTTTTCAACTGACCATAAAACTGGTGTTTCAACCTGAGTTTCCTGTTTGATAGTTTGATTGGCATTTGCACCAATGGTTATATTTTGTGTAACGGATGTTACTTTGGTATCTTCTTTAAAAATAGTAGTTGTTACTGTTGCCTTTTTTGAAGCTGAATATTTGTTTTGAATGGTAGTTTCAAATTGTACCGAAGCTTTTTCGGCAGTTACTTTTGGAGTTGTAACATAAGTTCCCCAATTTGCAACATGTAATTTATCTGTGGTTTCGATCCAGACATTTCTAAAAATTCCTGATCCTGAATACCAGCGTGAATTGGGTTGTTTTGAATTGTCAACCTTTACAATAATTTCATTGCTTTTTTCCCCATAATTTAAATAGGGAGACATGTCATATTGAAAGCCAATATAACCGTTTGGACGTTTTCCTAAAAAATGTCCGTTTATCCAGACTTCGCTGTTTCTATAAACACCATCAAAGGTAATTGATATAACTTTACTACTATCAGAAGTGTTTAATTTAAAAGTTTTCTTATACCATCCCAGACCTCCATTAAGCGCTCCGCCTCCATATCCGGCTGGACTTTTCTCATCAAATTTTCCTTCAATGCTCCAGTCATGTGGCACGTTTAAGGTTCGCCATTTGGTTGAAGTTCCAATGGTATCTTTATCAACTAAACTATCATTTAGATGAAAACTCCAATCTGAATTAAAAGAAACTTTGCGGTTAACAAAAGTGTCTTCTTTTTTGCTGCAAGAACCAAAAAGAAGTATTGTTACTAATGTTAATAAGGAAAGTAAACTGCTTAAATTCTTTCTTTTACGCATTGGTATTGTTTTTTGTTTGGAAATTGAAGTTAGAAATAAAAATGATTGTTTTATTTCTTAGAAAATAATTTAAGTCTCAGTTTTAGAGAACGTTACAAACGTTTTTAAAACTGAGACTATAGAATTAAATAATTATAGTGTATTTGTTTTAGCAATTAAGTGATAAGATAAATAACCTCCATCAGCTCTGATAGCTATAAAACTTAAAGTAGTTTCTGTTAACTCAACCAGTCTTACATTTGTAAAACTAAATGAAGAACTAAAATATGTAGCATCATTTGGGTGTAGCATTTCGAGTCCGCCATTAAAAATTAACCTGTCATTTTTTGACTGATCTGAAAATGAAAAGTTGAATGTTCCAGTTTTAGTCGTTTTTTCTGTACTTCCTAAAGTTGGATTAGTTTGTGTTACTGATACATTATAACCTCCTTTAAGGTCGAAAGTAATTTCTCCCCAATCTTTATTCTCTAAGTTTGCCCAAGGAATTTCTGAAAGCAATGGCCACCAGCCTGCAGGGCTAAGTGTACTGTTTACGTATTTTGCATCAACAAATTCAAGAGGTTTTACCATGTTTAATACCCATGTTTTTCCTTCTGTTCTGTTGGCAAGAAGTCCCCATCTTTCATCACTGAAATAAGCTTCGTCATTTTCTGCTACTGTAACTGTTACCGGAGCTGCTTCAACTGCACCACCTCTTGTATAAGCAGTATAAAAAATCTTATACGTTCCGCCAAAAGGCAAAATGATTTTATCATCACCTTTGTTAGAGTGTCCTAACTCATTTCCTTTACTGTCGATATAATGCCAATAAGGAATTACATTTGGATCTTCATTTTTAATCGCTACTTCGTGATCGTTCGCAGGATTTTGAACAATCGAAAATTTAGTATTAGCCGGCGTTAATGTAATGGCATCTAAACTTTCGCGGTCTTCTACAGGCTCACATGAAAATAAAAATGAGCTTATGGTTATTGCTGCTAGTAATATATATAATATACGTTTCATAATCATTTGTTTTTTAGTTATTACCAACCTGGATTTTGTTTGATAGTGCCATTAGAAAGTACAATTTGAGATTGTGGTAATGGGAACCAGCCTAAAGTTTCTGGTCTAAAAGTTACAGCAAAATCAGATCCACCATCAGTATTGTCAATTGCAGCTTTAGCAACAGTCATATCCTGTCTGATTAAGTCAAAATAACGTTGCCCTTCTAATGCCAATTCTAATTGACGCTCTGTCATAATAGTTTCTTTAGAAACAACAACTCTGTTAGTAGTACTTTTAAAAGCTCTGTCACGAACTTTATCTAAATCTGCTTGTGCTAACCCTAGATTTGAAGCTAAATTCAATTCTGCAGCCATCAGCAATACATCAGCATAGCGAATCATTGCAAGATCCTGATAGTTGTCAATTTGAAAATTTCCACCATTTGTTTCAACAATTGCTGTACCTGCTGCGTCGGTAATAGGGCAATATTTTTTCCACGAATATCCTGTATACTGACGTTGTTCTCTTGCTTCTGCATCAAAACTTAAACTTTCTTCTGCATAAGCAATAATAGTTGCATCTCTACGAGTATCTCCTCCCTCATATGCTTCATATAATTTAGGGTTAACGGTTGCTCCTCCCCATCCTGTAGCATATTTATTATTAACACTTCCACCACGTGGTGCAATGTTTACCTGGAAACGGTTTCCTTCATGTAAGTCCCAATTTCCTTTTCCAGAACTATTAAAACGAACAGCCCAAACCATTTCTGTATTATCTTCTCCTGCAAAGTTTGCGAAAGAAGCTGCTAACCAAAGATTAGCAAAATCCGGAACCAATTCGTGTCCGCTATTGCTTACTACATCATTTATGTATGTAATCGCCTGATCTTTGGTAACAACACCAGCTAAGTCAGGTTTTTCATAATAATCTGTGTAGAATAAAAAAGTTCTTGCCAAATAAGCTTCTGCTGCCCATTTTGTGATACGTCCGAAGTTTGCATTTCCTTTTTTAGAATAATTCTCAGGGCCTAAATTATCTGCAGCAAATTTTAAATCGTTAGCAATTAAGGCATAAGTAACCTCTGCCGCCTGTCTTGGTAATTGAAATTCGCTTGTAGTCACGGTGTGATCTAACGGAACAATTTCTCCAAACATTTTAGCAGCCTGAAAGTGAAAGTGCGCTCTTAAAAAACGAGCTTCAGCTTCGTATTGTGTTTTCAGGGCAGTTTGAGATCCCCAATTTACTTTATCAAGATTTTCTAATAAAATATTAGCTCTGTAAATTCCTAAATAAGAGTTGGTCCAGATAAGTGCATTCATATCTTTATCTGTCGTATACTGAAAGCGATCCCATTGTAAATCTGTTGTTGGATCTGCAATACCAAATCCTCCAAAACAATCATCAGATGCCTGTTCGCTCACAATCAATTGTGTTCCGTATGCTTCTCTTTGCAACACATCATAAACAGCAACTAATCCTTCAAAAGCGTCAGATGGCGTTTTATAAAAATTGTCTGTTACCTTATCTGTATAAGGTTCGTTTTCTAAAAAATCTTCCGAACAAGCTCCTAAAACCAATAAGCTTGAAAGCGCAAATAATTTTATATATGTTTTCATCGTTTTCATAAATTAAAAGTTAACATTAAGACCCATCATATACGTTCTTGGCTGTGGATAAAATCCAACATCAATTCCTCTTGCCCATTCTTGTCCTACAGTAGTATTTCCGAAACCAATTTCCGGGTCCATACCTTTATATTTTGTGAAAGTGTAAAGGTTATTAGCAGCAACATACAATCTGAATTTGCTAAAGAAATTTAACTTGTTTGTTAATTTTGTCAAATCACATCCGATAGTAATATTCTTAATTCTGAAGAAATCAGAATCCTGAACATATAAATCCGAGAATTTAGTATAGTTTCCATTAGGATCTGTTCCGTAAGTTACTCTTGGTGTTGTGTTAGAAGTTCCTTCAGAAGTCCATCTGTTTAAAACTTCAGTTGTGTTATTTGTATAAGCACGGGTATAATCATGAATTCCAAAAACGTTTTGACCACCTGCAGATCCGTAAGTATTAACCGTTAAGTCAAATGCTTTGTACGATAAATCAAAATTAACGCCATACGTATAATCAGGATTTGGGTTACCAACTTCTGTTTTATCATTAGCATCAATTTGTCCGTCTTTGTTTAAATCAACAAAACGAACGTCTCCTGGTTGTGCATTTGGCTGAACTCCCGCTGCAACTTCTGCTGCATTTTGAAAAATACCAGCTGTTTTTAAACCGTAGAAATATCCCATTGGTTTTCCAACTTCAACACGGTTCATCTCGTCTAAACCTTGAAACAATAAGTTAGATTCTCCGTGAATGATTCCTTCGTTGTTTGCAATTCTAAGTACTTCATTTTTGTTATGAGAAACGTTTGCATTGATACCAAAATTCCAGTTTCCGAAACTTTTACGGTATCCTACTGCAACCTCAAAACCTTTGTTACTTACATCTCCACCATTAACATAAGGTGCAGAAGCTCCTGCATAAGTTGGAATAGAAGCCAATACTAACCAGTCTTTTGTTTTTTTATCGTAGTAATCAAATGTCAAACTAAAATTAGTAAACAATGTAGCATCAAAACCAAAATCTAATTGCTCTGAAGTTTCCCATTTTAAGTTAGGATCTGAAAGCTGATCAGGGCTTGAACCTACTAGTAAAGTTTCGTCTCCTGTGCCAAAATGATATGTTTTGTCTTTTGAGCTAATGGTTGACATGTAAGCAAATCTTCTTGAGAATTGATCGTTACCATTTTGTCCCCAGCTCGCTCTAAGTTTAAATGTGTTTACAACTGCATTTTCTTTAAAGAAAGCTTCGCGGTCTAAATTCCAACCTGCAGAAAATGAAGGGAAAATTGCATATTTGTTATTTGGTCCAAATTCTGAAGATCCATCTCTACGTACTGTTGCAGAGAATAAATATTTGTTGTTGTAGTCGTATAACATACGTCCAAAGTAAGATTGGATTGCATAATCTGTACGATTCCCTTTCACCACATTTGATGTTGGATCTTTAGCATTATCCAAATAAGCATGTTCGAAATCAGTAAAAATTAAATTTCTACCCTGACCTTCCATATAATCTGCAGTATTCTTTTTTGCAGAAGTACCTACCAAAAAGTCAAAATTATGTGCGCCAGCAATTGTAGTTTTATATTGAAGTGTGTTTTCAAAAATCCATCCTGAACTTTTTGTTCCACTTTGTGTAACACTTGAAACTGTATTGTTATCACTTGAAGATAAAGAATAAACAGGTCTGAAAGAACGATAGTTACTATCTGTCATATCGACACCAAAACTAGTTCTGAAAGTAAAATCTTTAAGGAATTTTAATTCTGCAAAAATATTCCCAACATAACGGTTAACCTTTGTTTGGTTGAAGTTATTGTAATAAAGTGAACCAACCGGGTTACTTACGTCTGCAGAAATAGTTGATTTAGCAAAATTTCCATCAGCATCATAAGCCGCGTCAATTGGAGCCGCGTTTAAGAAACTTCTAATTCCGTTGCTGTAAATACCATCATCTGCAACTCCACTGGATTTTGTATTTGACAAAGTGAAGTTTTCTCCAATTTTCAAATGATTTTCAATTACTTCTGATGTTGAGTTCACACTAAAAGTAATACGATCGTATTGAGACTGGCTGTTTGCACCACCAATCATACCTTCCTGACCATAGTATGAAACACCTGTAGCAATAGTTGATTTTTTATCACCGCCTGTAATTAAAAGAGAGTGATTTTGTTTCATTGCTCCTTCATTAAACAAATCATCCTGCCAATCGTGATTTGGCAATGCTGCAACCTGAGCTGGCGTGTATAATGGCGTAAGTCCAGAGTTTACACGAGCTTCATTCATGATTGTAGTATACTCTTGCGTATTCATCAAATCAAGTTTTTTAGCAACTTGCTGAAAACCTGTATAAGAATTAAATGACACATTCATTTTTCCGTCTTTACCTTTTTTAGTTGTAACTAAGATAACCCCGTTGGCCGCTCTTGCTCCATAGATAGAAGCCGCAGAAGCATCTTTAAGTACATCGACCCTTTCGATAACCGAAGGATCAAGATAGGAGATACCGTTATCAACAACAACACCGTCTACTACATAAAGCGGATCACTTTTTCCTGCTGTACCGGCTCCACGAATGTTAACCACCATGTTAGCACCAGGCTGTCCTGAAGATGAAGTAACATTTACCCCAGATGCCTGACCTTGCAAAGCATTTGTAACATCAAGACTCGCAACTTGCTGAATATCTTTTCCAGATACAAGTGAAGTTGCAGCAGTGTTAACCTTTTTCTTTTGTGTACCGTAACCAATAACTACAATTTCTTTTAGTTCTGCAGTTTCAGCCTGCATCGTTACGTTTATTTTTTTATTTTCTCCAACAGTGATTTTTTGTGTTTTATATCCCATAAAACTAAATACCAGTACATCACCGGTCTTTGCTTCAATTTTGTATAATCCATCAAAATCAGTAGCAGTACTTGTCTTTGTTCCCTGTACCAGAATAGTGGCACCCGGAACTCCCATGTTATCATCTGCCGAAATAACATTTCCGGTTACAAACTTGGATTGCTCTTGGGCAAAACCAGATTGTATCATAAATAAGCTAAGCAATAGTGCCATATAATATGGCAGCATTGTTGTTTTTATACAATATTTGCTTTTCATAATAATTAAGAATTGGTTTAAATTTATAGTTAGTTACCTGTAATTATTTAATACGCATTCGAAATAATCTGTTCGAATAATTCTTGTCTGCCGCTTAATGGCTGAGGCTCTCCGCTTGCACGTGCAATTTTGCTTAAGTCTTCCAGAGACAATTCTCCGTTTTCAAACTTAGCTCCGTTACCACTGTCAAACGAACTGTAACGCTGTGTGCGTAATTTTCTGTAATCTGTATTTTGTAGTATATGATCTGCGCAGATTAATCCTCTTGCAAAAACATCCATTCCTGAAATGTGTGCAATGAATTTGTCTTCTAAATCGATTGAATTTCTTCTCACTTTAGCATCGAAGTTTACACCTCCACCCTGAATTCCTCCACCTTCAAGGATAACCAACATAGCTTGTGTTACTTCTTGAAGATTGATTGGGAATTGATCTGTATCCCAACCGTTTTGGTAATCACCACGATTCGCATCAATGCTTCCTAACATTCCGGCATCAACAGCAACTTGTAATTCATGTTCGAAAGAATGTCCCGCAAGTGTTGCGTGGTTTACTTCAAGGTTTAATTTGAAATCATTTTGAAGTCCGTATTTATTAATGAAACCTAAAGAAGTCGCCGCATCAAAATCGTACTGATGTTTGGTTGGTTCCATTGGTTTTGGTTCGATTAAAAAGTTTCCTTTAAAACCTTCTTTACGGGCATAATCTTTACAAGTATTTAAGAATCTTCCCAAATGGTCTAATTCTCTTTTCATGTCTGTGTTTAACAAACTCATATATCCTTCACGACCTCCCCAGAAAACATAATTTTCTCCACCAAGCGCAATAGTAGCATCGATCGCGATTTTTGCCTGAGCTCCGGCGTAAGCCAAGACGTCAAAGTTTGGATTTGTCGCAGCACCGTTCATGTAACGTGGATTGCTGAATAAATTTGAAGTTCCCCACAACAATTTAATTCCGGATTCCTGTTGTTTTTGTTTCGCATATTCAACCATTGTTTGAATACGAGTTTCAAATTCTGCCAAAGTTGGCGCATCATCCACAACATCAACATCATGAAAACAATAATATGGCAAACCTAATTTTGTCATGAATTCAAAAGCCGCGTCCATTTTGTCTTTAGCTCTTAAAATAGCATTTTCATTTTTATCCCATGCAAAAGTTTCAGTCGAAGCTCCAAACGGATCTCCACCTGTATTACATAGCGTATGCCAGTAAGCCATTGAAAAACGCAAATGTTCTTTCAAAGTTTTTCCTGCAACGACACGATTTTCATCGTACCATTTAAAAGCTAACGGATTGTCACTTTCTCTGCCTTCGAACTTAATTGTATCGATGTTTTTAAAATATTGATTGGTTGTGCTCATTATTATTGTTCTATTTTAATTTGATTTTTCCATTCCTGATAGAAATCCTGATATTGTGATGTCAGGATTTTGTTGGGTTCAATTCGGTCTAAACACTGCAATCCTGAAAAAGCTTCGTCAAGCGAATTGTAATATCCTAATCCGTAAGCGGCGCCTCTTGCAGCTCCTTCTGCTCCCGAAGTATTGTATAATTCTAAAGTAGTTTGGGTTGTATTGGTGAAGATTTCCCTGAAAACCGGACTTAAAAATAAGTTTGAATTTCCTGCTCTAACTACAGTTCCGGAGACACCAACTTCTTTCATCACATCAAAACCATAATTCATGGCAAACACAATTCCTTCGCAGGCGGCGCGCACCAAATGTGATGGTTGGTGAATATTGAAGTTTAAATTCTGAATTCCTGATGTTGCATTTTTATTATTGAAAATACGTTCAACACCATTTCCGAAAGGATAAAAACGAAGTCCGTTGCTTCCCGCCTCAACTTTTGCAGCTTCGGCATTTAATTTTTCGTAGGCAATTAAATCAGCTCTGTCAACAGACATGATTTTACGCAGCCATTGATATAAAATTCCAGAACCGTTGATGCACAGCATTACGCCATTTTTCTTTTCGGTTTCTGTATTGTTAACATGTAAAAAAGTATTGATTCTGTTTTGTTTGTCGTAAGCATCCTGATCGCTTACTGCATATATAACTGCAGACGTTCCGGCTGTTGTAGCAATTTCGCCTGGTTTCAAAACATTTAACGACAATGCATTATTGGGTTGATCTCCCGAACGATATGTAATTTTTGCATCAGGATTTAATCCTAATTCCTGAGCAATTTCAGAATGAATTGTAGCCTGAATTCCAAAGTTTGAAACAATTTCAGGAACGATATCTGATGACAATCCCATTTGAGAAAGGATTTCAGTTGCCAATTTTCCTTCTGAAAAATTCCATAAAGCTGCTTCTGATAATCCCGAAGTACTAATTTGAGCTACTTTTGATAATTTCGCAGCAATAAAATCGCCAGGAAGCATCATATATTTTGCTTTTGCAAAAACTTCAGGCTGGTTCTCTTTTACCCATTTTAGTTTTGAAGCCGTAAAATTTCCCGGACTTCCCAAAATTTGTTTTTGGCAGTTTTCGGCACCAATTTGAGCATAAACGGCATCACCAATAATAGCAGCGCGGCTATCGCACCAAATTATCGAAGAACGAACCGGATTCAAATTTTCATCGGTTAAAACCAAACCATGCATTTGATAGGCAATCCCGATTCCTGCAATTTTCTTTAAATCAATATTAGATTTAGCTCCCAATTGTTTAATTCCGTCTTTTACATATTGCCACCAGGACTCAGGATCTTGTTCTGCCCAGCCAAATTGTTGCGCGATAATGGGCATTTCAAAATCTGGAACGCTTACTGCACCAATAGTCGTTCCTTTCTCAGGATCGAAAACTGATAATTTTATTGAAGAGCTTCCTAAATCAATTCCTAAAAAAAACATTTGTGGTACTTTTTAATTAGTTATAGATTTGTCCTTTTTTCAACTTATAGTCAAACTGAACTTATCTTATGGTTATTTTGACTACAAGTGTAAAACATTTTTTCTATATTAACAAAATATTAGATGTTTTTTTTGGCAATTCAGATAAATTGATGTTCATTTTTACAGATACAACAAAAAACGAAATAAAAGTGAAATAAAAATTGCCAAAAAAATAGCAAATTATGAATTTGACAATCAGACATTTAAGAATCAAAATTTGAAAGTGAAAAAATTATCAATAAAATAATACACTGATTATCAGAAAATTGTTACGTTAAAAAAAATATAAAGCTTTTACGAAGGCAGTTATTCATTTTATTTATTTAATTTGTCAAAATTTTAATAGCATATGGTTAAAAATGTAGAGGATAATTCAGTTTTGAAGGAACAAACTGCAATGAATGCAATCACGATTGACTGTGTAATATTTGGTTTTGATAAAGGAAGTTTAGAAGTACTTTTGGTACAGCACGGAGAAGGGATTAGCAAAGGAAAATGGGGGCTTCCGGGAGGATGGATTTATAAAAAAGAAAGTACAGACAACGCCGCACATCGTTTATTGAATGAACTTACCGGTCTTGATAATATTTACCTTGAGCAGTTAAAAGCATTTGGCGACCCCGATCGTTTCCCGCTTCGACGCGTTATTACGATTGGTTATTATGCTTTGGTAAAACGCGAAGATTACAATATTAAAGCAGGTTTTACGGCATCTGATGCCAAATGGTATAAAATAAATAATATTCCGGATTTGATTTATGATCATAATGAAATCCTGGCCTATAGTTTAAAACATCTTCAAAACAGAGTTCGTCAGGCTCCGCTTGGATTTAATTTATTGCCTGAAAAATTTACTTTACTGCAATTAATGCATTTGTATGAAGAAATTTTAGGAATCGAAATGGATAAATCTAATTTTCGCCGAAAAATTCTTCACATGAAATTATTGGTTGCTTTAGATGAAAAACAACAAGATGTGTCACACAGAGCCGCAAAATTGTATAAGTTTGATCCTGATATTTATAAAAAACTGACTGAAAAAGGATTTAACTTTGAATTTTAATGGCCTCTTCTTCTTCTCAAAATATTTCTGAAACGAATACCAATATAACTGTAGCTAAAAAAACAGTTATACATGGCATCACGATTGACTGTGTTATTTTTTCTTTCGATAAAAAAAACCTTGAAGTGCTTTTGGTACAACATGCCGGAGGAGCAAGTGTTGGAAAATGGGGGCTTCTGGGTGGAGATTTATATTTAGACGAAAGTATTGATGATGCTGCCCTTCGAATAGTATATGAATTGACCAGTCTTGACAACATTTATCTGGAACAGCTAAAAGCTTTTACGGATCCGGATCGTGTAAAAAGCACAAGAGTTATAACCGTTGGTTATTATACTTTATTAAATAGGGAAGATTATGATATTAAAGCCAGCATTTCTGTAATTGAAGCCAAATGGTATAAAATTAAAGATATTCCGGATTTGATTTTTGACCACAACGAAATTCTCGAATTTAGTTTGATGCAATTGCGTAATCGTGTTCGCCAGGCGCCAATTGGTTTTAATCTTTTGCCGGAGAAATTCACTCTTTTGCAGCTAATGCATCTTTATGAAGAAATACTAGGAATTGAATTAGACAAATCCAACTTTCGCAGAAAAATTTTGCACATGAAGTTATTAGTTGCACTCGACGAAAAGCAACAAGATGTCTCGCACAGAGCAGCAAAACTATATAAATTCGATCCTGAAATTTACAAAAAACTGACTGAAAAAGGTTTTAATTTTGAATTCTAAAAAAATGCCCGAAGAATCTTCGGGCATTTAAGTTTTTTAAGGCATACAGACAATTATTACATTACAGTAACCTTCTACAATACCTTGAAATTGACTCGGGTCCTGATCTCCTGAATTGGCTGCAATTCCTCGTCCGCTTGCACAAATAGAAGTAGGAACATCTCTGGGACCGCAAACGGTTCCTATATTACCACCTTTAATTCCTTTTAATTCTTCTTTTGAAAGTCTGCCGAATTTTTCAGCAAGTTTCATGGTTTGCTTTTCCATAATTTGTTGGTTTAATTAATTAGTAAAAATAGAAACCATAATTGATTAGCCTTATGGTCATAATGAATACAAGTATAATTATATTTTCTGTAACCGACAATTATTCGTACAAAAAATAGCGATTTATCACTTAAAACTAATTTCTGATTTTTATTTGGCAAACATTCAATCAATTAGATACCCAAATAAAAACATTCCTTAAGATTTTGTTGCGTATCACATTCCTGATAATGGTTATTTAAGATTCTAAAAGACAACTTTATAGCCTTAAAATTCAAAATCGAAGAACTACATTCCAGAATCCAAAACTTTCCGCTATCTTTGCCCCTTAATTACATGCTCTAAACGCAATTGCTGCAGAGTAAATTTATACCCGAAATACTTAAAAACTCGTATAGAGAATTGACATTATAAAATGAAGAAGATACGTAACTTTTGCATTATTGCACACATTGACCACGGTAAAAGTACATTGGCAGACAGACTATTGGGCGCCACACAAACCGTTACAGCTCGTGAAGAAAAAGCACAATTGCTTGACAACATGGATCTGGAGCGCGAGCGTGGAATTACCATTAAAAGTCACGCCATTCAAATGGAATATACTTATAAGGGAGAAGAATATATTTTAAATTTAATTGACACTCCTGGTCACGTTGACTTTTCATACGAAGTTTCTCGTTCAATTGCTGCCTGTGAAGGTGCGCTTTTGATTGTTGATGCTGCACAAAGTATTCAGGCACAAACGATTTCTAACTTATATCTTGCTTTAGAAAATGATCTGGAAATTATTCCGGTTTTGAATAAAGTAGATTTACCAAGTGCTAATCCTGAAGAAGTTAGTGATGATATTATCGATTTACTAGGTTGCAAATTAGAAGATATTATTCATGCTTCGGGAAAAACAGGTTTTGGTGTTGAAAATATTTTGGCTGCCATTATCGAAAAAATTCCTGCTCCAAAAGGAAATAAAGACGAACCATTACAGGCTTTAATTTTTGACTCGGTTTACAACCCGTTTCGTGGAATCGAAGTTATTTTTAGAGTTGTAAATGGTGAAATCAAAAAAGGACAGAAAATTAAATTCATGGCCACTGGAAATGAATATTTTGCTGACGAAATTGGAACATTGAAATTAAATCAGGTTCCAAAAAATGTCATTTCTGTTGGAGATGTTGGATATTTGATTTCCGGAATTAAAGAAGCAAAAGAAGTAAAAGTTGGTGATACCTTAACGGACGCAAAAACACCAACCACAAATATGATTACAGGTTTTGAGGATGTAAAACCAATGGTTTTCGCCGGTATTTATCCTGTTGATACTGAAGATTATGAAGATTTGCGTTCTTCGATGGAGAAATTGCAACTGAATGATGCTTCGTTAGTTTTTACACCTGAAAGTTCTGCAGCGTTAGGATTTGGTTTCCGTTGCGGATTCCTAGGAATGCTTCACATGGAAATTATCCAGGAACGTTTAGAGCGTGAGTTTGATATGACTGTAATTACTACAGTTCCTAACGTTTCGTATTTGGCTTATACCAAAAAAGATCCTGAAACTCCATTCGTTGTAAATAATCCTTCTGATTTACCTGAACCTTCTCGTTTAGACAGAGTTGAAGAACCTTATATTAAAGCAACAATTATTACAAAAGCTGATTTCGTAGGAAACGTAATGAGTTTGTGTATAGAAAAACGTGGTCAAATCACCAACCAAACATATTTAACAACAGAACGTGTTGAATTAACTTTTGATATGCCTCTTGCCGAAATTGTATTCGATTTTTACGATCGTTTAAAAACAGTTTCTAAAGGCTATGCTTCTTTTGACTACTCTCCTATCGGAATGAGAACTTCGAAATTAGTAAAACTGGACGTTCTTTTGAATGCCCAAACAGTTGATGCACTTTCAGCTTTGATTCACGAAGACAACGCTTACAACATCGGTAAAAAAATGACCGAGAAATTGCGCGAATTGATTCCGAGACAACAGTTTGATATTCCGATTCAGGCTGCGATTGGAGCCAAAATTATCGCTCGTGAAACGATTAAAGCACTTCGTAAAGACGTTACCGCAAAATGTTACGGTGGAGATATTTCGCGTAAGCGTAAACTTTTGGAGAAACAGAAAAAAGGTAAAAAACGTATGAGACAAGTTGGAAACGTTGAGATTCCGCAAGAAGCTTTTATGGCTGTTTTGAAATTGAACGACTAGTCTTTTAGAAGAAAGAATAAAGAGAATAATATAGATGAACCCGATGACGAAAGTTGTTGGGTTTTTTGTTTGTTTTTTTAAAGATTCTCTCAGTAATACAATTGCAGAAACTGAACCGCTGCGGGACTTTCCTTGAAATATAAATTATAAAACACTTATAAAAAGCAGATTTTTCGCAACAAAAAACCATCAGTAAATACTTATAAAAAAAGCAATTTTTAACTCTATTGCTTTGAATATTAATTCATATGATCGTGATTGAGAAATGTTTTAAGATAAAAAATATAACTTTAATCTTACAAACATTAAAAGCTTTTATTATGAAAACGAAATTTTTATTTATTTTATCATTGTTGACTTTTTCATTTGCAAATGCACAACAAGTCGAAGCTGACGAAGAAATGAATTCGGCAAAAGGTGTCACTTTTCAAAATGGTGATATGTTTCTCGAAGGTTCAATTAAAATTAGTACCGGAGGAGATGAAGATTATTATGGCTTTAGTCCAAAATTTGGTTACTTTCTAAATGACAAAGTAGCGATTGGAGCTAAATTAAATTATGAAAGCAGTAAAACAGAATCAACTGACACCAAAATCAATGTATTTGGCGTTGGAGCCTTTGCGCGTTACTATTTTCTTGAATTGGACAAAAAACGTTTTAAAGCATTTGGAGAAGCCGGATTAGGTTTTGGAAGCAATAAAACTGAATTTGAAGGAGTAGAAGACACGGATAATAGTATTACGGCAGATCTTAATATTGGTCTGAATTATTTTATCACCAAAAACATTGCAGTAACCTTTACATTGGCAAATGTTTTGTCATACAACAGTGTTTCTCCAGAAAACGGACCTTCATCAGATACTTTCAATTTGAACATCAATTTATTTAAAAACATTTTTGATCAGCCAGAATTTGGATTATTGTACAGATTTTAATGATTAATTAGTTTCGGATATTAAGCATAATCATGAAGATGTAAAACATTCAAACAAAAAACCCCGATAATTCGTTATCGGGTTTTTTGTTGCAATTTTTAGAACATAATATGATCCACAAAGCAGATTGTAGAGACGCACACGTTGTGGATAAAATGTTCTATTTTTAAAATGCATTCAAATTGCTGATAATTTTTAACAGTAAATCTGTCCTAATTTGGAACAGATTTTTTATTTCTTAAACTCTGAAGCTTTGTATCTTTGAAGCTTTACAAAAACTCAGCAACTTAGAACCTTAGTAACTTAGCATCTTAAAAAAATGGACGAAACCCCAAAACGATTTGATCGAATTGTTGCTATTCTGATTCAGTTACAATCTAAAAAAATTGTAAAAGCTCAGGAATTAGCAGATCGTTTTGACTGTAGTTTGAGAACGATTTACAGAGATATTCGAACTTTGGAAGCATCGGGAGTTCCTATTTATAGTGAAGCCGGAGTTGGTTATGCTTTGATGGAAGGTTACAGATTACCACCCGTTATGTTTACGCGTGAAGAAGTAAGCAGTTTTATTGCTGCCGAAAAACTGATGCAAAAATTCACGGATCCATCTTTGGGAAATCATTACGCATCGGCGATGTATAAACTGAAATCGGTTTTGAGAAGTAATGACAAAGACTGGCTTTCGAATATTGAATCGAGGGTTGTGATGCAAACTGCAGAACCCATGTTTAATGATAATTCGCCTAATACGCTGGCGCTTCTTTTTGAAAGTATTGCCGAGAAAAAGCAAATTTTGTTATCCTATAAAACCTTTGATAAAGAAGAAGTAACGCAGCGAAATATTGAACCTGTCGGCGTTTTTCACGACCATAACAATTGGTATTTTCTGGGTTATTGTCATTTAAGAAAAGATTACAGGCAATTTCGAACCGACAGAATTCAAGCAATAAAAAAAACAGACTGTGATTTTACGATCGAACATGATTCATTAGAAACATACTTAAATAAAACAGAAACAATTCCAACGACTAAAGTTCGAATTTTGATCGAAAAGAAAATCGCAAGATATCTTGTAACCGAAAAAAAATATCACGGTTTTGTTTCAGAAAAAGAAGTCGACGGAAAAATTGAAATGACTTTTATGTCCAGCAGTGTCGACAATGGTTTTCCGCGGTGGTTTTTAATGTTTGGAGATTATGCTACAATATTAGAGCCCGAAAGCCTTAAAACTAGAACTTTAGAATTATTAGAAGTCAACAGAAAAAGACTTTTATAAAAAAACTCCCGAGAAAATATCTTCGGGAGTTTTTTATTTTATTGCTGAGTTTTCACAACATTATAAAAATTATAATCTGTATTTGAGGCATCTGTAATTCCGATGTTTCTTCCAATTGTTACAATCTGACCTCTGTGATAAGTGCCATGATTGATAACCTGAAGTAAATAGTCAGAAATTGGAAGCTCGCATTCAAACCAGGGATTAATGATTTTAACTTTTTTTACAAAATCTTCTTCTGACAATGAATTAATAAAATTGGCCAATTTTTTAGATGAATTTAATAAACCTGAAAGTATTTCTTCTTTAGACAATTCACTTTCCAATTTCTTTTCTAATAGAGAAGTTTCAGAAATAACAGAAAGCCAATATTCTTCTGTCGACCAAATATGATCGAGTGTTTTCATAATAGTCGAAAAACTCGAAGGTACTTCTGCATAAAGCAGTTCATCAGATTTCGGCGAAAGCCAATTCACGAATTGTTGATTTACCCATAAATTGTAATCTGCATAATTGGACATTATATTTTTTAAGCTCATGGTCACTAATTTTAGATTCTTCAATAAAGTTATAATATAAAATTTGATTATCTTTCCCAGAAAAAAGGAGGTTCAATTCCTAAAGCTCTCAGGTACACATAACCTTGTCCGCGATGATGTACTTCATTATCAATAAAATATAGAATATTCTGAATTACCGGAAATTCATATTGACCAAAAAGATTAAAGGTTTCATTAAAATCCTCAATAGAAAGTTTTTGCCAGTACTCATTAATTTCGGCAGTTGCTTCGTCCCATTTTTCAAGGTATTGTGCTTTAAAAACCAATTTTTCTGAATCCTCTGCAAAGGGTTTTGTTTCTTTAGTCACGATTCCCTTTAAACCCGGAACCGCAATGGCTAAAAGTTCATCGGCTAATTTTGCAAAAGGTCGCATTCCCGCAATAGAAAATTCAAAAAAGTCTTTTTCAGGAAACGCTTCAATTACACGACGCGTTAAGGCGCGGTGACCTTGCCAATGTTTCAATAAATCTTCCGGAGTAATTACCTGGGCTGCTAATGTTTTCATGATTTTAAAGTTTTAATTATTTAATACTTCAAAATTATTGAGGGTTGGTGACAACGGTTTGTCAACAGGAAATAAAAAAATAGAAAATTTTTCTATTTTTTTATTTCCGTAGAGACGCATTTGTAGAGACGCACAGCAGTGCGTGTACATAACGTGACCCCATTTTATTCCGTTACGCCAAACCTGACAGGTTTTAAAAACCTGTCAGGTTTAGTATTGCATTTACGATGTGTATATAAATTGTGGTTACTGCGCGGGAGATGCACTGCTGTGCGTCTCTACGATAGATCGACGATTTAGATGGGCGATATAGATTGTGGAGAATATCTGTTTCTTTAAATATTATTATTGAAAATCTATTTATCTGGCGGCGAAACCCGACAGGTTTTAAAAACCTGTCGGGTTTTGTATTGTGGTTACGATGTGTAAATAATTGTGGTTACTGGGTGTGAGACGCACTGCTGTGCGTCTCTACGATTAAGATTGTGTGAAATATTATAATTAAAAATCTATTTATTCTCTCTGCCAAACGAAACTCATAATTCATAACTAATAACTTATAACTAAAATTACCTATTCTTCAACCATTCAAATAAACGGTTGGCATCTTCAAATTTAAATAATTGTGTTCCTTCATTCATTGTCGCGGCAGATCCGCAGGCAACTCCCCAGCGAATTACTTCTTTTAGGCTTTTATTTTGAGATAATGCCCAAACCATTCCGCCTACCATACTATCTCCTGCTCCAACGGTACTTTTTTTGGCCACATTTGGTGCGGGAACAAATTCACAATTGTCTTTTGTAACCAAAACTGCGCCTTGTGGCCCGAGTGATACCACTACAATTTCGGCTCCGCCTTTTGCAATGATCTTTTTTGCGGCATCATCAACTTCTTCCATTTCCAGACGTTCGACGCCTATTAATTTTGCCAGTTCACCAACATTTGGTTTTATAAGATAAGCTCCAGTTTCTAAAACTTTCTTTAATGCTTCGCCAGAAGTATCTACAACTAATTTTGAATTTGAGGCTTTTGCTATTTCTGCTACTTTTTGATAAAAATCATCAGACAACCCTTCATTTAAACTTCCACTTGCAACGAGAAATTTTGGCTTTAAATTCGAAATTGTTTCTAAAATCTTCTCAACTTCTGAATTTTCTAAAACATCACCCGAAAATCCAAAGCGATATTGCGAGTTTGTATGATCATCAACAGCAATAAAATTTTCTCTTGTTGCTGTTTTGGTTTCGATTACTTCAAAATCTATCTTTTCTTCTGTAACCAAATCTTTTAGCATTTCTCCAACTGGCCCGCCCGCTGTAAAAACGGCTAATGAATTTCCGCGTAAGCGAGAAATTGCTTTAGAAACATTTATTCCGCCACCGCCCGCATCAAATTGAGGGTCTTTGCATCTTATTTTCTGCTCAGCAATCAACCCCGAAAAATGAGTGCTTTTATCAACCGAAGGATTTACGGTTAGTGTAACTATATCAAATGATTTCATGTTTTTACTTTTTATTTTATTTTTAAAGATCTCAAAAAACATCAATTTAGTATTCTATTATTAATGAAACTAAAGGGATTTTTATTAAAATTAGACAAAACCTTTACAACTTTGTACCTTTGTAACATAAAAACATTGGAACTTAGAAAAAATGATCGAAGATAAAAATCCGCAACGTACCAGTTTAGCGCAATTAGGCGAGTTTGGCCTGATTGAACATTTAACCAAAAATTTTGATGTTACACAAGAATCTACTCTAAAAAGTATAGGCGATGATGCCGCGGTTCTTGATTTTAAAGATAAAAAAGTAGTTATTTCTACCGATTTATTAATTGAAGGCGTACATTTTGATTTGGCATATATGCCATTAAAACACTTAGGTTACAAATCTGTCGTGGTAAATGTGTCTGACATTTGTGCGATGAATGCCAAACCAACGCAAATAACGGTTTCTGTAGCTGTTTCTAATCGTTTTCCACTTGAAGCCCTTGAAGAATTATTTGAAGGCATTACACACGCTGCAAAAGAGTATAAAGTTGATGTTATTGGCGGAGACACAACCTCATCTCAAAAAGGATTAATTATTAGCATTACTGCTATTGGTGAAGCTAATGAAGATGAAATTGTTTATAGAAATGGAGCCAAAAAAACTGATTTACTTGTTGTAACTGGTGATATTGGAGCTGCCTATATGGGATTGCAGGTTTTGGAGCGCGAAAAACAGGTTTTTCAGGTTAATCCAAACAGCCAGCCGGATTTAGATCCTTATACTTATTTAGTAGAACGTCAATTAAAGCCGGAAGCCCGAAAAGATGTTCGTACTTTATTGCATGCTCTTGAAATTAAGCCAACTTCGATGATTGATATTTCTGATGGATTATCTTCAGAAATTATTCATTTGTGCAAACAATCAAAAGTGGGCTGTAATTTATATGAAGATAAATTGCCGCTTGATCCGCAATTTATTTCGACTTGTGAAGAATTTAATATTGACAGCACAACGGTTGCGATCAATGGCGGAGAGGATTATGAATTGTTGTTTACGATTGACATTAATGATTTTGACAAAATAAAAGGAAATCCAAACTTTTCGATCATTGGCCATATGGCTGATGAAAGTGAAGGAATAAATTTGGTTACACGTGCCAATACTCAAATTCCTTTAAAAGCTCGTGGCTGGGATGCTTTAAGCGAATAAACTTTTAAATTCCAAAATAGAAAATTCCAAATTCCAACGATAATGAGTATCAATTGGAATTTGGAATTTTTTTATTGGAATTTTTATTCTAAAAAAGCCCTTTACTCTTGGCTTCTTTGACCAATTCTTCGTCAAGGCCGGATTTTATTTTTAATAGTTCTTTTAAATTGATTTTTCGTTTCTCGATTGCGTTTAATGAAATCGGAATATATTGCGGCATTTCGTGTGTTGGAGTGCCTTTTGATAAATGAAATAATATTTGTTTATCAAATTCGTCAATTTCAATAGAATTATGAGGCGACTGATTCAGCATTTTTTGAACGGACTGACTGTAATATTTATCGTTTTTCATTACTTTATCAAAAGCAAAAAGCAATTCATCAAACGTAAGGTCGTTTTTAATTATTAAACCATTTGGGTTTATGGTTCTGATTATGGTTTTAATTTTCAGTAATTCTGTATACATCGTAAGCAGGATAACGCTGCAATTGGGCATTTTTTTTAGAATTAACTTTGCCAAATCTTCACCAGAATAAAGATCTTTTTCTTCATAAGCCGGCATACTAATGTCTAAAAAAGCAACATCGAAATTCGGAATGGCTTCATTCTCGATTAAATCATAAGCAGATCTGCAATCATAAGCCTGCGAAATAACAAAATCATATTTCTTAGGCTGGTATCGTGTAATAGCATTTTTGTATCCTTCAATAATAAAAGGATGATCATCAACTATTAATACATTACGTCTAATTAATTGAGAAACTGGGGGGTTTTGTTCAATTGTCATTATTTTGCAGGTTAATTTTTTGATCTATTGGCACTTTTACAACCAGTAAAGTTCCTTCTCCCTGAACAGATTTTATTGACATACTTCCTTTACATTCTGCGGCTCTGTACTCAATATTATGCAAACCTATTCCGTTTTTTGTTCTCTTGGTATTAAACCCAATCCCATCATCGTAAATTGACAAAATCAGATAGTTTATTTCACTTTTAAATTCAACCGTAATTTTTTCTGCATTAGCATATTTATTACAGTTTTGAAGTGCTTCCTGAACAATTCTGTACAAATTAATCTTTACGGCATTGCTCACTAATTCCCACTTTATTTGGGGGTCAATAGATGTAATCAATTCCGAAGCATATGTGTTTTGTTGGTTTTCAAACAATTTGTTTAAAATTAGGACAAAATTATTAATTAGTTCGGATTTTTCTCTATTTAAATCATGTGAAATTTCACGTATATCTTCTTCAATATTTTTAAGTTCCGTTAAATATTTTCTTCTTTTTGGCAATGCTTCGTCTTCATCCATTTGTTCCAGGCTGTCAAGGCTTATTCTAATGCCAAACATTCTGCCCAAAACTCCGTCGTGCAGCTCCTGGGCAACCTTTTTCTTTTCTTTTATACGTGTTAATTCGATATCATTTTGCTGAGAAATCAACAAATTATAAATATCTTCATTGGCAACCTGCTGCTGCTGTTTAAAAAGCAATTCTCTATTTCTGGCTTGTTGGGTTTTATAAACGTAGAAAAACAACCCCACCAAAGTACAAATACTAAAAACATAAACTAAGGTTTTGTTCTTTTCCTGTAAGTTGGAGTTTTGATCTTTAATTTCATTAGTTTCGTATTCAATACGCGAAAATTTTTCCCCCATATTACGTTCAGCCTTCAACATCTTATCATTAAGATGAATATATTCTTTTGAATAAGTAGAAGCGTTTTTTGGGTCAACTATTGCAATTTGTTTAAGAGCAATTAAAGTATTAATTAATTTATCTGATGTACGAGCCTGCATTAAGGCTTGCTTTGAAAATTGTATAGCTTTAAATGTATCTTTTTTAAAAGCAAAATACTCAGACAAATGAATTTTGGTGGCTATTATTTCTGCCTTAAGCTTTAAACTATCTCTAATTTTTAAAGACTGGTAAAACAAGTCAGGCAATTGATCTGATTCTTTTAATTTAAATTTAGCGTAAGCCAAATTATCCAATAGTATAGCATATAAAGTTGGCTTGTTCTTAAAGAGATTTGTTTGTTCTAATCCTTCTCTAAAAAAAACTTTTGCCTTTTTATAATTATAGGTCTTTAAATAAACATATCCTATATTATTTAATGAGGTTGCTTTATATTGAAATTCTAATGGTATTGATTTATCTTCTAATACCAATAATGCTTTGTTTTGAAACTCAAGTGCCTTGTCATATTCTTCCCTTTCATTATATAATATTCCCAAAAGATTATAACTCTCATAAAAAAGATCGTTTACATTTTTTTGTTTTTTTAAACTACTTAAGGCCTTAAAGACATTAATTTCACTCTCAAAAAAATCACCTTCATTATATTGAAGACTTGCTTTATTTAAAAACGTTTTAGCGATATGATATTCATCTTTTAGTCTTAAATAAAATTTTTCAGCCTTATAGTAATTCATAAAAGCACTATCAGCAAGAGATTTTACTACATAATAATCTCCTAAATATGAATAGGCTTTAGCAATATTGGACGAGTCATTAGATTTTTTTGATCGATCCAAAATTAATCTGGTAGTTTCGGTGTAGCCTTTCCAATCGCTCATATTGTAATATCGATTGGCAACTTTAAAAAGATTTACCTTATTTATTGAATCATCTTTTTGATTTAAAATAATAGACAAGGCTTTTCTATTATAATCTTGCTTAAAATTTAAAGGTAATTTTTCTTCATTAGCTAATGAAAGATAAGTTGGAAGACTGTCTGAGGAAGAAATTATATTTTTATCTGAATTTGTTTTTTTAGAACAAGCTCCAAAAACAAAAATTAAAAATAATAGTATGAGAAATTTTCTTTTCAACGTTATCAATTTCATCAAAAATACTAAAACTATACATACAAAAAAAGGCTGCCAAAATTTTGGCAGCCTTAAATATTATCTGGTAAATTAATTTAAATTAATCTTGCTTTTTGTTTAAGCCTAAAGATTGATTAACAGCTGTAAAATCTAAGCTGTTGTTTATATCGACAGATTGTTCAGTTGGCATTACTGCATCAACTTTTCTAGTTTGACTACCTGTTGCACCGCCTCTGGGATCAACAGATTTTTCAAAATAGGTGTTTTTATTTAAAGTATTTTCTTCCATTTCTGGCGCGGTAAATGAAGTTGTTACTACTACTAAAGAAAATAATCCGATTGTTAAAGCTGCTTTTTTCATGTTTTTGAGGTGTTTAGTTTTTGATTTATTTTTGGGGCTTATGATTGCTTTTGGTGGCAAATCATGGGACAAATCTAAGACCAGGACTTAAAAAAATTGTGCAAAAAAATCAGTTTATGGTAAAACATGCCCAATTGATAGTCAATGAACGTCAAATTGATGTAAATACTTAGTTTTTAGACTTCTAAGTAATTTCCTGCAGAAAAATTAGCAATAATTAAATCAACATTTGATTTATAGGTTTTTGAAAAAGGAATTTTTTTCGGAGAATTTTTAATGTAACAAACTGAGTGTCCGCTATGAATTCTGGAAATATAGTCTTGATTGATAATAAAACTATTGTGAATTCTTACAAATGGGTGTGACAAAACAAACTCAAAATGTTTTAAGGTTTTAAAAGCCGTTATCATTTCGCCGGAACTCAAATAAATATCGGTAGAATTATTATCGGCTTGAAAATAACAAATATCGTCTGTAGATATATAACGATAATCACCATATGATTTAATGCATAAAATAAGCGGCTTATCTACAATTTGTGCAGGTTGCGAAGCTGGAATTACCGAAGTATTAATTCTATTTTTAATTTTAGCAGAATTCGTTTCTAAAGTTGTTTTATCCAGCTTTAGAATAATTTTAAGCAAATCAATCTCTAAAACAGGTTTCAGGATATAATCAAAAACATTGTATTGAATAGCATCAAAAGCAAGCTCTTTTGCAGAAGTGGTAACAATTATTTTAGGAACTTCTGTAAGATATCGATGTAACTCGCTAATAAAGGAAAGCGATAAATTACTGGACAATTCTGTGGGATCAATTTCTAAAAAAATAAAAGAAGGTTTATGTTCTAAAACCAAATTCAATCCGTCCTGATAATTGGTAGCTGTTGCAATACAAGTAAGTTCTGAAAACTCTTCAGCCAGCGCGTGAGTTTTCAAAATATCTTCAGCGTTATCATCAATAATAATATAAGAATACTTTTTCAATATTATTTTTAAAAATGGTTTGTAGACTTGTATGCGCATCTAATTTACGTAATTCCGTTAATCAAACATTTCATTGTTGATAAGTATAAACGAATGTTAAAATAATAAGATAAAACAGACCTTTACAAAATTAAAAAATCCCAAACTCCGATTGGAATTTGGGATTTATATATTGATTTTTAAAAAAAATTACATTTTCATCAACCAGTTTTTCATAGAAACTTCGTTTTCGATAATATCTTTCAACTCAGAAATTTTTACACGATCTTGTTTCATTGTATCTCTATGACGAATTGTTACCGTTTCATCATCAATTGTTTGATGATCTACAGTAACACAAAACGGAGTTCCAAGTGCATCTTGTCTTCTGTAACGACGGCCTACTGCATCTTTTTCATCATAAGCTACACTAAAATCCCATTTCAAATCTTCGATTATTTTTTTAGAAATTTCAGGCAAACCGTCTCTTTTAATTAATGGCAAAATAGCAACTTTTGTTGGTGCCAAAACTGATGGTAATTTTAAAACTGTTCTTGTTGAACCATCTTCTAAAGCTTCTTCTTGTAATGAAGTTGCAAAAACAGCCAGGAACATACGATCTAAACCTACTGAAGTTTCGACTACATACGGCACGTAGTTTTCATTTAGTTCAGGATCAAAATATTGTAATTTTCTACCAGAATATTGTTCGTGTGCTTTTAAATCAAAATCTGTACGAGAGTGAATTCCTTCTAATTCTTTAAATCCGAATGGGAAATTAAACTCAATATCTGCGGCAGCATTAGCGTAATGTGCCAATTTTTCGTGATCATGAAAACGGTAATTCTCTTTTCCTAATCCCAAAGATAAATGCCAGTTTAAACGGGCTTCTTTCCAATGATGATACCATTTCATTTCTTCTCCCGGACGAACGAAAAATTGCATTTCCATTTGTTCGAATTCACGCATACGGAAAATGAATTGTCTTGCAACGATTTCATTTCTAAACGCTTTACCAGTTTGTGCAATTCCAAAAGGAATTTTCATACGGCCAGATTTCTGAACATTCAGGAAATTCACAAAAATACCCTGAGCTGTTTCCGGACGTAAATATAAATCCATTGCAGAATCTGCAGAAGCTCCTAATTTTGTTCCGAACATTAGGTTGAATTGCTTAACATCTGTCCAGTTTCTTGAACCGGTTTCAGGATCAGCAATTTCTAATTCTTCGATTAAAGCTTTTACATCCTGAAGATCTTCGCTCATCCCTTTTGCAAGTCTTGATAAAATTTCTTTATATTTCGAAAGATATTCTACAACACGAGCATTTGTGGTAACAAATTCTTCTTCATTAAAAGCATCTCCAAAACGAGCTTTTGCTTTTTCAATTTCTTTTTGAGCTTTTTGATTTAGCTTTTCAGCATAATCTTCTACTAAAACATCAGCTCTATATCTTTTTTTCGAATCTTTATTATCAATTAACGGATCATTGAAAGCATCAACGTGGCCTGAAGCCTTCCAGGTTGTTGGATGCATCAATATCGCAGCATCAAGGCCGACAATATTTTCATTCATCTGAACCATTGATTTCCACCAATATTCACGGATATTCTTTTTTAATTCGACTCCATTTTGTGCATAATCATACACTGCACTTAATCCATCGTATACTTCGCTTGACGGAAAAATAAATCCGTACTCTTTTGCGTGCGAAACCACATTCTTAAATATATCTTCTTGTTTTGCCATAGTGATGCAAAAATATAAAAAGTACGTTTAAAAAAAAGAAAAAATATAAAGATTGAAGCATTGATTTGGTTATTTTTGTAACTAAATTCTGTCTATTTGTGTTTAATTCGCTTCTTAACCTGTTTTTCCCTAAAGTTTGTGCCGGATGCCGTAAACTTTTATTAGCAACCGAAAATGTTTTATGTACAAATTGTCGTCATGAAATGCCTCTGACTCAATATCATTTGAACAGCAAAAATGAGGCTGTCAAAAAATTTTACGGCAAGATTGAAATCGAATATGCATCTGCATTTTTATATTTTAATAAAAAAGGAATAGTCCAGGAACTTATTCATAATCTAAAATACAAAGGACAGGAAGAAATTGGTACTATTTTAGGAAACTGGTATGTAGAGGATTTGAAAGAATTAAAATTAGAAACTCCTTTTGATATTATAATTCCGGTACCATTGCACAAAAGAAAATTTAAGGAACGGGGTTATAATCAGGTTACAACCTTTGGAAAAACTTTGGCACAAGGCTTAGAAATTGCTTATGATGATACTGTTTTATACCGAAAAAAATATTCTAAAACACAATCCAAAAAAAATCTCTTGGGAAGATCAGAAAATATCGAAAATATATTTGATGTTCATTCTATAGAAAAGCATCAAAACAAGCATTTATTAATTATTGATGATGTACTTACTACAGGCGCCACGCTTGAAGCCTGTTCACGCGCTTTACTAAAAATTCCCGGAATTAAAATAAGCATTGTGTGTATGGCGATGGCGAACTCTTAAATTTCAATTTTTTAAATACCAAATTCCAAAAAACAACATATTAAACTGGAATTTGGTATTGAATATTGAATTTTAATAAACTATTATCTTCTTCACGGTTCTTTTATCTCCAACAATAACTGTTACAAAATACATACCTGCCGATACATCAGATAATTGAATGTCCTGGATAAAGTTAGTTTCACCTTTAAAAGAATTTGTATAAACATTTTTACCCAAGATATCATTTACAAAAACCTTTACAGTTTTGGTAGAATCACTTGAGAATTGAACCGTAAAATTTCCTTTATTAGGATTTGGATAAAGAACGAAAGCAATATTTTCAAAGTCAGGTGTTCCTAAAGTAAATGTCTGACTGCAAATATTTATCGATGCAGAATTTATACTTCCAGAGCTTCCTGAAGCTGCATCACGCACTCTTAGAGTCCAGTTTCCTTGCGGGTTTTCTCCATTAAATGCAGCCAATGCATCTACCGGAAGTACAATTTGAGTTGTTGTTTTTGCACAATCTAATGCAACACCCGAATCATCAAACTGCAATGACATGGTCGCATTTGTATTTGCACACCCATTATTAAACAATCGGGCAACTGTACCACTTGGGCTAACTATTTCAATTTC
This sequence comes from Flavobacterium sp. MMLR14_040, assembly GCF_033657265.1. NCBI lineage: Bacteria > Pseudomonadati > Bacteroidota > Flavobacteriia > Flavobacteriales > Flavobacteriaceae > Flavobacterium > Flavobacterium sp. MMLR14_040. The sequence goes on from NZ_JAWVWO010000010.1 coordinate 208,361, forward strand.
TAAATCAGAAAATCTTGCATGTGTTACATTTATGTTGACACTTACATTTGATATTGTAGATGTTGATGAAGGAACAGTGATAGTTCTTGTTGTATAAGTACTTGAAGTTGGAATATTGAATGAACTCCCAAAACTATACAAATTACATGTTGTTGATGCTATATAGCCAATTGCAAATGATTTGCTATTTACAGCATAATAAATATTATCTGTTGGCTCAATTAAAACCCTGCAATTTGTTGAAATCAAACTTGTTGGAATCAGCACAGTTTCAGAACCATCGTTTGGTACATTAGCGGCTAAAATTACAGGAAATGTTAAACCTCCATCTGTAGATAATTTAATATTTACATTTGAAGATCCCTGCAAAGTATTCGTATTATTAACACTCCAGGCAATTGTTTGATAAGATCCTGGCGCCCAACTTATACTAGTCGTGTTTTGAGAAGTAACTGCAAATGGCCCAGCTAAAGAAGATACGTTTACAGTCATTGCATCAGTATTCGTTTGAGCTGTTCCTAAAGTCCCATTATCTCTGCCTGTAAAAGTAAAATGCAATGTTCTTGCAATAGACGACACAGATTCCCAGGTTGTTGTTAATCTATTTTGAAGAACAGAATTAAGACTTGGCATATATCGAACGAGTGAACTACCAGGCGCTGCAGATCTAAATAATGGTCCATCTGGTTTAATGGCATATGCAATACTGTTACCTCCCGAAGTTGTTGTTGCATTATCATTTTCTTCCCAATTATAGGTAGTTAGACTGCCTTCAACATTTGAACCTGTACCGGTTAAAACGAAAGCTGTACTAATTGGGATCGTGTAATCTGGACCCGCACCAATTGTTGGTGGATTATTTGTCAATGCTGTACTAACAGGACAGCTTTTTCCTGCAAGATTATTTTGAATTTGCAAAATACTAACATAAGCAAAATAGTCATCAGAATTGTTTTGAACATTATAATCTGTTATTCCGGCATATCCCATAATAGTAGAGCCACTTCCCGGTTCTACATTTACGCTGGTTCTTTCTCCGGCATCATATGAAAAAGTATGATTTGCACCTAATTGATGTCCTATTTCGTGAACCACAAAATCAATATCAAATGTATCACCCTCTGGTTTTCCGTCTGATGGTGAGGTGTAAGCACTTCCTTTTTCAGAATTTACACAAACACAGCCAATACAATTTGCATTACCTCCACCTCCAGATGCACCAAATAAATGTCCAATATCATAATTAGCTTCTCCAATTACACTGGTTAAAGTAGATTGTACTTGTGTATTCCACGAGCCTTTTACTCCATCAGTTGCATTCGCATAAGGATCCGTTGAAGAATTTGTATAAATTACGGCATCATTATTTGCAATTAAAATTAGTTGCACAGCGAGGTCTTTATTTAAAATCCCGTTAACTCTGGATAAGGTAGCATTCATTCCTGCAAGTGCCCCTACTTTTGTACCTCCAAAATAAGCCGTGTATTCACCTGTGCAGGACAGTGCCAAACGCATCGTTTTGAATACTTTGTTATTTGAAATTGTTTTTGCAGTTTTTCCTGAAACATCAGTATCAGACTTTGTATCAATAGTTTTACAAATTAACTTCGAACTTTCTCTTTTATTTGAAGTAAATAAAATATATTCTGATTTATCATCCGGATTTTGCTCTATAAATTCAGCAGGTTTATCGGCACGAATTACCATGGTTTGCATACCAATTGGTGAAACGCTAAAGTGTATTTTTGCTGATTTATCGTCTATTCCACGGCCTTCGTAAGCTCTAATTTCAGGATATTTTGCCTGTAATTCAGGATCAAAATTTGAAAATTCCCAAACTGAAAATCTTTCCAAAACACCTTCCGAATTAGGAATTGTAATTTCTGAAGTACTATTTTTTGAACTTTTATTGGTTGCCGGTGAAAGTTTTGCTTTCAGAAAATCTGAATTTAATTTATAATACAATTTATCTGAATCAGACGAATTTATATTTTTATTCAAAACTGAACCAGAACTCCTTTGCCATAAATCATCATTTTGAGCATGAATTTTGACACAACAAAAAATAAGTAATAAAAATAGTAGCTGTTTATTCATACTCAAGGGATTTAGAAAAATCAAAATTAAGTGAATTAAATTAAATTCTTACATATATACGACAATTAATGGTTTTTTATCGACCAGCGAACCCATTATGCCAAAAAGTGACTTTATTATCTTAAAAAATCAATTAATGTTAGTGTCAAATTTAAAATAGATAGCATAAATTTGCACCATCCTAAACAATTTGCTTTGAAGCTCTTTCATTCTATAAACGATTTTCAATCAACCAAGAAAACTATTCTAACTCTTGGTACCTTTGATGGCGTACATATTGGTCATAAAAAAATTTTAGAACGAATTACCCAAAATACTGAAAACGGAAAATACGAAAGTTTAGTGCTTACTTTTTTTCCGCATCCGCGAATGGTGTTACAGGAAAAATCAGAAATAAAACTTTTAAATACGATTGCCGAAAAATCGAAACTACTCGAAGAAACCGGAATCGAAAACCTTGTTATTCATCCGTTTAACGAAAGTTTTTCGAGATTAACAGCCGAAGAATTTGTTCATTCTATCTTAGTTGATCAGTTTCATATTCAAAAGATAATTATTGGACATGATCACCGTTTTGGAAGAAACAGAACGGCTAATATTGATGATTTAATTGCTTTTGGTACTGAATATGGTTTTGAAGTTGAGCAAATTTCGGCACAGGAAATTCAGGATGTTTCGGTAAGTTCTACCAAAATCAGAAAAGCTTTGGATGAAGGAAATATAACTTTGGCCAATGATTATTTGGGTTATGCTTATTTTTTAAGCGGCGAAGTTGTGAAAGGAAAACAATTAGGAAGAACAATTGGTTTTCCAACGGCCAATATCCAAATTGAAGAAGATTATAAAAAGATCCCTAAAAACGGCGTTTATATCGTGAAAACCTTTATTGATAACGCAGCCATTTTCGGAATGATGAATATTGGCTTTAATCCAACTGTAAATGGACAAAAGCAAACTATCGAGGTCAATCTTTTTGATTTTGATGCTGATATTTATGGTCAGAAATTAGAAATTTCTTTATTGGAATATATTCGTGAAGAGCAAAAATTCGGCTCTGTCGATTTACTTAAAGAACAATTAAATCAGGATAAAAAGACTGCCTTAGACTTTGTGGGACAACTTTAGAAGTTATTTTTCCATTCATTTTTTATAAATATTTTTCTGCCAATTATAATATGTGTAGTCCCTACGGGACAAAATTGCATTATGTAATGTTTTTTTTCTACAAATAGATAATCTCTCCGAGATATTTTAAGATTTTGCATGCCGAGACAAATCCGAGATCTAACTATATTTTCTATCAATCTCTACAAGATATTTTTAACGTTTGAACATTCTGCGAAATATTCCGTTAGGAGTTACATATTGGTAAAAAACGAACACAATCCTCAAAAATGTCCTGTAGAGACTACATTTAGACATAATGTATTTATGCTGTCTATAGTTTGTGCCATTAAAAAAACTTTGTACTTCTTTTTTTAGTAAATTTGATATACAACTCTGTTTGTCAACAATTTACTATTAACCTCTTTAAAAATAACCACTATGAAATTACCTAAAGAAATACGCAACGGTTTTTTAATTTTCCTGGGAATTGGCATTTATTTTTTATTGATGAATGTATTAGGATTAGCTGATTTGTTTTATTTACGAACCTTAAACGTACTGTTTATATTTTATGGTGTAAACAGGACAATGCAAATGAATCTTAATGAAGGAGAAAGTGATTTTGTGTCAAACGCAGTTTCTGCCATCACAACATCTGTAGTTGGTGTATCTATGAGTGTTTTTGGCTTGTTAGTTTACAGTTATGCACGAGGTGGTGATGCCTATGTAAAAACATTGTCTGAAGCATTTATGTTTGGAGGAAATCCATCTGTACCAACTTATTGTATTTGTTTATTATTTGAAGGACTTGCCTCTTCTGTTATTGTAACTTTAATGATGATGTTGTATTGGAACAATAAATATGCAGCCGATTAATTTTTTAGAATAAAATATATAATTTAAACACTCTAAAATCATAAAAAGATATAATTATATGATTTTAGAGTGTTTCTTTTTTGAAAATAACTGTCAATTGTTCATTTACAGAATTCGGCATTGGTTGATTAGAACAATTTCGTTACTTTTGAAGCTTCAAAAACAATGTACCTAATGAGTATTACAAAACACAACTGGACAAAAGACGAGATAATCGCCATATATAATAAACCAATGATGGACTTGCTGTATGAAGCAGCAACAATTCACAGACAAAAACATGATCCGAACGTAGTTCAGGTATCTACATTACTATCTATTAAAACCGGAGGCTGTCCTGAGGATTGTGGTTATTGCCCACAAGCTGCACGCTACAACACAGGTGTGGAAGGAAACGACTTAATGAGTGTAAGTCAGGTAAAAGCTCAGGCTTTGCGTGCAAAATCAAGCGGATCTTCCCGCGTTTGTATGGGAGCTGCCTGGAGAAATGTAAAAGATGGTGAAGAATTTGATCAGGTTCTTGAAATGGTTCGTACCATCAACAAACTAGATATGGAGGTTTGTTGTACTTTGGGTATGATTACTGAAAATCAGGCGCAACGTTTGGCAGAAGCAGGTTTATATGCTTACAACCACAACTTAGATACTTCTGAAGAATATTATAAAGATGTAATTTCAACGCGTGGTTTTGAAGACCGTTTGCAAACTATCGAAAATGTTCGTAAAACGAATGTGACGGTTTGTAGTGGTGGAATTATTGGAATGGGAGAAAGTATCGAAGACAGAGCAGGAATGCTTGTAGCGCTTTCGACTTTAAATCCACAACCAGAATCTGTGCCAATTAATGCTTTGGTTGCTGTTGAAGGAACTCCGATGGAAGAAGAAAAGCCAGTTGAAATCTGGGAAATGATTCGTATGGTGGCTACTACAAGAATTGTAATGCCGGATACACAAGTTCGTTTATCTGCAGGAAGAACAAATATGAGCCGCGAAGGACAAGCAATGTGCTTTTTTGCAGGTGCTAATTCTATCTTTGCAGGGGACAAATTACTTACAACACCAAATCCGGATGTACACGAAGACATGAAAATGTTTGAAATGTTAGGATTAATTCCGCAAAAGCCATTTACAAAAGTTTCGCAGCCAAAAACAGTTGAAGCAGAAGATTCTCAATTTGCTCCTTTAGGCGAAAAACCAAAATGGTCAAGACCGGGACATACAATTGAAAGAAACCTTGAGGCTTCGATCAAAGCAAAAATTTAAGTTATTGAGTTAATAAATCTCAAAAAATATTTTTAAATTGCTTATAACAAGTGTTATAAGCAATTTTTTTATTTAACAGAGATGAATTTAAAACAAATCGAAAGGGTAAAAAAAATCTCAAAATCTGATTTTATTTCCCAATACGTAAAAAACCAAATTCCCGTTGTGATCGAAGAGCTGACTGAAGACTGGCCGGCTTATTCTAAATGGAAATTATCATATATGAAAGAAATCGCAGGCGAAACTATCGTTCCTTTATACGATAACCGACCTGTAAACCACGAAGATGGCTTTAATGAAGCGCATACTAAAATGAAGATGAGCGACTACATTGATCTTTTAGAATCCAAGCCAACAAACTACCGCATTTTCCTTTATAATTTAATGAAAGAAATACCAACATTAAAAGACGACTTTTTATGGCCTGATATTGGCTTAAAATTAGTGAAGCAAATGCCTATGTTATTTTTTGGAGGAGAAAATTCAAAAGTTTTTATGCATTATGATATTGATTATTCTAATATTTTGCATTTTCATTTTCATGGAGAAAAACAATGTATGCTTTTTGCCCCGGATCAGTCCAAATATATGTACAAAGTTCCGCACGCTCTAATTTCGAGAGAAGACATTGATTTTGATGATCCTGATTATGAAAAATGGCCGGCTCTTAAAAATGCTGAAGGTTACATTACCAATCTTAAACATGGCGAAGTATTGTACATGCCAGAAGGATATTGGCATTATATGAAATATTTAACTCCCGGTTTTTCTATGAGTCTGCGTGCTTTCCCAAAAAATATTGCTAATTTATCAAAGGCAGCTTATAATGTATTTATTATGCGGCATTTTGATGTTTTGATGCGAAAATTTAAAGGTCAAAAATGGATTGACTATAAAAACGAAAAAGCAATTCAGAACACAAATGAAAATTTGGCAAAGTCTGCCTGATATGCATAAAAAAGCCGTTGTGAACTTAAAGGTTTACAACGGCTTTTTTTATAAAACCACCATCAGAATACCATTTTTGTAGTCGTTACATTTCCATTATCCAAAATTGTTTTCACCAACAAAACCTGATTAGATTGTAAATTGGATATCTGCAATTCTGTACTATCTATTTTCTTTTTATTATAAATCAATTTTCCGGTAACATCAAAAATAAAAACCTCTGTAATATTTTCTTTAGTTGATGTTACTTTGATGATTTTCTCTTTTGCTGAAACCAAAATTTTCTGTTCTATATCTTCAATAGCAAAGTTTTTCAATGTTTTATTATTATAACGCAATACAAAACGACCATCAAAAGTACCTGTTGAAGTTGTAAACGTATAATTGCCGGTTCTTAAATCATGAATTGAATTGGCTGTTTTGTCTTCCAAATAAATAGCCTGATTAACCAAATTACCATCAACCTGATCTATAGAAATAGTAAAATTGCCGGCAATTGTACTTCTATATCCCAGCGGTACTATATCAGTATCAGAAAAAGGTACGGCGCGTCCCTGAATTACAAGTTTGTGGCCATTATTTACACTATAAAAATCCAAATATGGATTACCATCAATTGTTTGACCGTCATATCTGGTTTCATAATCATTTGTGGCTCCTTCAATATAACCAATCAAAATTTGTTTAAAAGCACCACCTTCATTAGTCATATTAAGCCATAACCGATTTTTTTCAAGTGCAGTTTTTGAAGTTTTAGCTGGTTTAAAAAACTGGCTGTTTGAGCCAAAACGCATCATATTTGTAAAAGTTACTGTGCCAGATGAGCTTGTTTCAGTAAAAAAACCTTGTCCGGCTGCTATTTTACCAGCTGGTATTTCACTATTATTTCCCGATGCTGCGGTTGCTGTTTTGGCTGCAACGCCCCCAGTCAAATTATAACTTGCGTAATCATCTGCATTGTATTTATAAGAAGTTCCAAATACTACAGGTGTGTTGTGTGTCCAGAAATATAAGGTTCCGGTTAAAATAGGATTATCCAAAATAAATTGATCGGCATCTATTGCTGAAGGATAAGGGTTTCCCAGCAAATAAAATTTTCCGCTATCTAATGTCGTACTGGTTACATTTCCATTATTAGGAACTCCAATAAAAGAAGCAATGTAATCGGCCCTGGTGGTATTAGAATAATTTTGCGGACCCCGAATTATATAGCCTTCTCCAACAACCATAGTCGTACTTTTGTTTGTGATTATCCAATTAGTTCCGCTATATCTAAAATATTTATCTCCCAGAGTTAATGGCGAAACATCAACTAGTTTTTGAGGGTTTACGGGAGTTGACCAATACACAAAATCGGCTTGGCGAATTTGCGGGGCTATTCGTTTGTAGATAATATTTCCCGTATTAATTACATTGTTACGCTGTATTAAACTTGCATTATTCTCGAATATTAATTTTGCTCCTGTTCCAGATTCTACCGTAAGCGCATTGTCAATAAATAATGTATGTGCACTGTTTATTGTCACTTCTTTTCCCGCTTTTACTCTACAAGAGCAACCGCTTAAATCTGCTGTTGACTGATAGTTTTCGGCAAATTCAATGATATCAGAAGATATTGGTGCACTTCCTTTTGACCATCCTGTTCCATTCCATGTATTAATATCCGGCGCTTTTATTACAATACTAACTGTTGGTAATGAAGTGCAATTTACACCATCCTGTGCGGTAAAAGTGTATGTGCCGGGAGCTAAATTAGCAATGGTATAATTAGAGCTCGAAACTGAATAAGCTTGTGTTGATGAGCCGCTTTGGTTAATTTGTCCATTTGTTGCAGGCGCAAATCCGTTAAGTTCTACACTTCCTGTTGGGATAACACAAGTTGGTTGTGTAATAGCAACAATATTGGGTGTGGGTAATGTAGAGTTAACGGTAACAGTAGTGACTGAAGAGGAAAGACTTTGACATCCTGCGGCATTTGTTACCTGAACAGAATAATTTCCAGATGTTGTGACCACTATACTTTTTGTAGTTGCACCCGTTGACCATAAATAACTTGCTCCTGTAATGGAAGTCAAGGTAACATTTCCGCCATTACAAAATGTTGTAGCCCCGCTTGCGGATATTGTGGGAACAGCAGGTCTGGCATTAACCGTTGCAAAAATAGTTTTAGAACTGGTGTAAACAGATCCTCCATAAGTAGTAGTATAGGTAAGATTGGCTTCATAAGAACCTGATATAGCATTTGTAAAAGATACAACTGATTGTTTATCAGGATAGTTTACAAATGATGCCGCACCGGGAAGTTTTATCGACCAATGCCAGTTCAATGTAGCTCCATCTGCTCCATCTTTTGCTGCTGTAAAATTAAGAGTACTCCCTTCACAAACTGGCGCATTACTTGCAGGCTTTGATTGCAAAGTTCCTCCTAAATTATTAAGCTGCTCAAAAGTATATTCAGCATTGCCACTTCCTACACAGACTGCAAATTTTACCGTACCGATATATAATGCAACCTGATTTGAACATCCTCCACCTGTGTCATCAATTCTTCCTGGCGGATTGATATCTACGATTGTCCCGGCAGGAAAACGAATAGAACTCTGATTTGTATTAAAATCCAGTACTCCATTAATAGTAACAACCAGAATATTTCCTGCAGAAGTTGATACTATTGGATCTCCGGAAGCCAATAATGTTCCGTTTATCGTTAACGATTTTATTGAAACATTTGTACTAAGTGTTATGGTTGATCCGGAAGCAATAATAACATCATCATTAATAGTAGGTACTATTCCGCCAATCCATGATGTTGTAGCAGTCCAATTTCCCGTTCCCGTACTTGTTATGGTAGCTCCATTTGAAAATCCAAAACAAAATAACATTGAAAAAATAAAAAGTAATTTTCGGTTCATCTCACGTGGTATTTAAATTTAACAATAGATCTTTTTTAGTAAATTATTTTCCAAAAAAAGCTCTTAAGAATTTTGCTTTTTTTTAGTCCATCCCTGAGGAAATTTTAAGGTCTTTTTTATCACCTGTTTTTTCCTCAAAACACCCTAAACAATTTACAATTTTCTATTCATTAAGATTAAATTAATACCCTGAATTTCAGTCAATTAAACTCGGTTTTGCTATTCTAAGTTATTTCTCATAAATATATTTTTTTTAAGTAATTCATCATATGAAAAATGCAAATCATCTGATTTTATAAATATGCATTTTTCATTATTTTTCAAAAATTATAATAATTTGAAAAAAAATTATGTTAAAAATAAATTTAACCCCAAAAAAAACGTCTGGAAAACAATATTGCGTCGAATTTTTATTTAAAAAATAGTCCCTCTTTAAACACAAAATGACCACTCAGAATGGAAGGTGAAAACCTATTAAAATAAAAATTTACGGGTTGAATGACATCCGTTTTTCAACGATATTTTTAGTAGTAAAATTTGATTTTTGGTGGATAAATTTTCAATAGTAAATCTGGAGTTTTCTATCTTAGTTTTTCTGTAGATTTGTTTACCCGAAATGTCAAAAATTGTAATATCCTTAATATCATTTTTGTTTGCGTCGACAATTATATTATTGTTGTTTACAAAAACTGATAGTTGATTGATTTCTCTCTCCGGATTATCTGTTTTTAAATCTTTACTACTGAAATTCAACTCAAAACGTTCATTAAAACTTCCCTTTTTTGTAGAAAATGAATAGGGAGATTCTTTCAGATCATGTTTAATTTTCAAGTCCTTATCTTCAATAAAAACATTTAGATCACTAAACAGTCCATCATCATGGTCAATACTAATACTCAATTCGCCCTCTATAGTGCTTGAATAGCCTAACAAAATAGAATCATTATCTACGAAAGGCAAACCTCTCCCCTGAATTACTAATTTTTTATTTTCAACAACACTATAAAAATCTACAAATTGATTTCCATTAAAGGATTCTGCGTCATAACTTTCATCGTACAAATTGGTTGCCCCATTGATATATCCCAACAAAATTTGTTTAAAAACGCCTTCATTATTTTTAAGATTCAACCAAATTCTATGTTTTTCGACAAAATTTTCTTTTGTTTTGGCTTGCTTAAAAAAAGCCGAATTTCGACCAGCAATGCGCATGCTATTATTGAATTCAGCAATTTCAGAATTTTTACTGATTACAAAAAATGCTTGTCCTGAGGCAATAGTTCCATCGGGAATATTTTCATTTATACCTAATGAAACTGCTCCACGTGTACCAATACCTCCCAGCAAATTGTAAGCAGCATAATCATCAGATGTGTATTTATTATTAATTATTGGTGTATTATGTGTCCAGAAATAAAGAGTTCCTGAAATATTTGACGCATTATTAGTCAAAAAAGCATCGGCACTTATTGCAGATGGATATGGATTACCAATTAAATTAAAGCTGTTTTGTTTTTTCAAACTCACCTCTACTTTTCCATTAGCCGGAACACCTTTAAATGTAGCTTCAAATTTTGAAGGTTTTGTGGTAGAAAAATGCTGCGGACCACGAATACTATATCCTTTGCCGGGAATCATAATATTTGATGCATTTTCTATCTTCCACTTATCCAGAACCGCATCATAAGAAAAAAACTTATCCAGCAATGTATCTGGCGAAACATTAATTAGTTTTTCATTATAAACAGGCGAAGACCAATAAGTATAATCGAATTTTAATATTGGTGAAGATTCTCTTTTGACATTAGCAATACCAGTATTTACAATATCATTGTCCCGTTGATATAAACTTGCTGTATTTTCTAAAACTAAAGTACCCAAACCTGAATAGTCGAACTCGATTGCTAAAGTGTTTCCGCTTAAAAGTGTTACCATTTTGCCTTCTTTAATATAACAGCTGCAAATATTTGAAGAAGTTAAGGCGGGATAATCATCTTGAAAATAGATTTGCTTTCCGCCCGACGGTAAACCATTTGACCAGCTGTGGCCATTCCAAATTGATGAATCTAAACAAAGGTTCAAACGTGCAATTCTGTGTTTGGATATTCCTGATACAGAATTGAAATCTCCCCCAATCATTAATTTAAAATCTGATGTGAGGGCCATCGTGTATAATTTACTATTTAAACGGGCATCAAAAGAAACATCATAATCTCCTGTTTTTAAAAGCCTTATCAATCGTAACGAAATGGCATTTTTATAAGTTCCCGAAAAAGTTCCACCCACCACAATACGATCATCTGGCTGTACTAAAATACTTCGAACATCTCCTTTACTAAAACCTGTGCCAGAATCAAAGCTAGTATCTAAACTTCCATTGGTATTTAACCTAAGTATTCGCTTTTGGGAAATACCATTGTAAAATAAAAAACTTCCTCCAACAATAATTTTTCCGTCAGACTGCAATGCCATTGCGTAAATGTAGTTGTCAAAACCTGCACCAACATTGAAACTGGAATCAATACTCCCATCCAGATTTAACCTCACCAGTCTTGAAAGAGAATTTCCATTAAAATTATTAAACCTTCCACCAAGCAATATTTTTCCATCTGGCTGAATCAAAATAACTTCAATAATACCATCAGCACCATGACCAACATTAAAACTTAGATCCCGAGTTCCATCAGGCAATAATCTTACTATTCGAGTTGCGGGATTGGCAGCACCATTGTAATTTGTAAAACTCCCCGCCGCAATTATTTTCCCATCAGACTGAGTTGCCAAAGCATAAACCTGACTATTAAAACCGGAACCGATATTAAATGATTGATCAACTGATCCGTCAGGCAAAATTCTAATTATCCGATTACTAGCTGTCTCGTTATATTTTGTGAAATTTCCGCTAAGAATAATTTTTCCATCAGGTTGCAAAACGGCTGTTTTAATTAAATTATTAGCACCTGATTGCATCAAATTAAAACTTTCATCATAAGTTCCATCTTCTGAAAGCCGAACAATTCTTGAAGCCTGTTCGCCATTAAACTTTTTAAAATTTCCAAATACCATTGTTTGTTTATTTTCCAGTGGAATCACTTTATAAACAGAATTATCAAGACCAATTCCTGCCGATAGATAGGCTGTATCATATTCTCCTCCCGGATTAATTTTTGCCAATCGACCTTGATTTAATCCGTCGAAAACAGAAAATGAACCACCCACATACCAAGATCCTTCTGCATCATTTTCTAATGCTAGAACTGATGCTGTTGCAGGTCCTGAACCAAAATCCACATCAGTTCTAAGAGTTCCGTCGCTATTTAAAATACAAACCCGATTGACGTCTGTTCCATTATAGAAACCGGTAAAAGATCCTCCAATCATTATATTACCAGTAGTATCTGTTTTTATAACCTGTACTGCGCCTCCATTAAATCCCGATCCTGATAAAAAAGTTGAATCTAAGCTTCCATCTTCATTTATTCGAATAATTCTATTTGCCAGGATTTCATTATAACTGGTAAATTTTCCGCCTAATAGCACTTTTCCATCCGATTGTATAGACATCGCATTTACATCATCGTTAAACCCTGTTCCGATATTAAAACTTTCATCAACTCTTCCTTCCGGAAATAGTTTTACTACCTTATTAGAAGAGAGTCCATTGAATGCTGTAAAATTGCCCGACAAGAGTATTTTTCCATCAAATAAAACTTCGACGTTTGTAATGTTTGATGTTGTGCCGGTTCCTGTATTAAAAGTGGTATCGAGCGCACCATTGGGTAAAATACGTGCAATTCTATTTACTGTGATACCATTGTATTTTGTAAAACTGCCCACAATGATAATTTTTCCATCAGCCTGTTCGCAAATATCATAGATAATTCCGGTTGTTGCTCCAATCATGGTATTAAATGAAGCATCATAAGAACCATCTGAATTTAATCTCACAAGTCTTCCCGAGTTATTTCCATTATAAGATGTAAAGCTTCCGCCAACAACTATCTTTCCGTCTCTTTGAATGTGTGAAGTATAAACTTTACCGTTGAACCCCGTGCCAACACGAAAATTTTCATCAATTATACCATCTGGATTTAAGCGGGCAAAATAAGGAGAAGAGATTCCGTTAATATTCAGATAGTCTCCGCCAACAATTAGGTATTGATTAGATTGTATTGATAATGTTCGAACTGTATTATCAAAACCATCTCCGTTTAGTCCATCATCGATGGTATTAAAATAAGTATCTACTTTGCCTTGCTGAGCTAAAAGTTCCAGACTAATAAAAGGTAAAAAGAGGATCAGGGAAAAAAGTATTTTTTTTATCAAAATGTAAATAAATTTAGTCAGTAATTAATTTGTAAGAATCGGACTAAAATTATGATTCGTTTTGAAACCCTGCAATACCCACTTACCGTGATTTTTCAGGTGATTTTTTGTGGTAAGTTTGATACCAAAAAACAAAAAGACGCACTATTTTGTGCGTCTTTTTGAAATAAACTAATTTATATTTTAATTAAAAATGATCTTCTTAGTTGCTGTAAAGTCATTATCTAGAGTAACTTTTACAAGCAATACCTGATTGGATGATTGCAGGTTTTGTATTTGAAGCTCTGTTGTGCCTGCTTTCTTTTTATTGTAAAGTAGTTTTCCTGAAATATCAAAAACCGTTACCTCTTTTATGTTTTCTGCCGAAGAAGTTACCTTGATGGTTTTATCTTTTACAGAAACCAGAAGCCCGTTTTCAACATTTTCA